>JANOVD010000294.1:0-9336 GCA_031417255.1 Chitinophagaceae bacterium | reverse complement strand
CCTGCATACGAGTTATCATTTTTAAAAAAAGTTCCATAACCCCAGATAACGCCAAGGGTTGTTACTGCACTTATGGCAACAGTAAAGAAAATTTGTTTCCATTTCATTTTTCGTAGGTTTTATTTAGTTCAACAATTTTATAAAATTTATTTTCAGCAGTATGTTGTCTGTTCATCAACTCTCATGCCTGTTTGTACAAAATAACGAAGCAATGACAAAATGTGATTTACCTGCTGACATCTTTAACAATTAATTAGTAAGAGCTTCGTAGATGAAATATTTCAATATTTTATTAGAAACTTAGCTTCAATCTCCGCATCACCCCTCTCCCTTTTGGAGAGGGGAAGGGGGTGAGGTTATAAAGTTAATAAAAATTGCATAGTATCTACCCCATCAGCATAATCCATTAGCGATGGTTTTTGTGCCAGCCCAAAGGCAATACCTGAATGGCCACAAATACATTGTATATCGGCATTGTCTTTTAGTTTTTCAGGCACTTCATTAATGTTATCATAAAAACTATAATTTAATTGGCTGATGGCTGAAAAATTGGCGTCATTTTCTATCAATAATGTGCTGCCATTTGTCATATAATAAATATTATTTAATAAAGCGATAGAAAGCTGGTAATCATAGTTGTTTTTGAATTTATGATGATCTTCAAAATATTTGTATCTGTCAAAAGCGCTTAACAGGGGAACAAAATCGTACCCAACCGGTACAAATAATTTGGTAACATTCCGGCAGCCTAATCCAAAATACTGGTGTACATCATCCGATAAATCATTTAATTCTTCTCCGGTTTCAGTACCGGTTAAAACTGCTACTGCTGTACGGTTCCGGCGAATAATATTGGGGTATTTTGCAAAATACTGTTCAAAATAACGGGCTGAGTTATTACTGCCGGTAGCAATATAAGCATCGCAGCCCTTAAGCATTTCTGCAAACAAAATATCCTTTTTTACATCCGGTTCCCATGCTGCCATTTTATCAACAATATGTTTAAGCAGTATATCATCTTTAGCAGATAATTTAATGGTTTGTTTATGGCCGCTGATAAAAACACATAAAAAATCATGAAACCCAACCAATGGAATATTACCTGCCATTACAAGGCCAATATTTTTACCGCCTAAATTATCATCCAGGTGATAATAAGCTGCCCATTGCTCCAGTTTTTCTTTTTGCAGAAATGCTGAACAGATATTTTCAACAGCCAGGTCTATAAATACCGGGGTAAACCAGCCATTATGTGCAGCAGCTTTTCTTTTAATATTTTGCCATTCCTCTTCATCACCCAATAAATATTTTTGTAACCGTTGTAATAATTCAATTCGATTTTGTAAATTCATGTTGTTATTATTAAATTGCACCTGGCTTCCATATGGAGGTTTAAAAAACAAAATTACGATAGATGGCTATAAAGATCACAGAAGAATGTATAAACTGCGGTGCCTGCGAACCGGAATGCCCTAACAACGCTATTTACGAAGGTGGTGTTGAGTGGGCTGTATCTGATGGTACAACCATTAAAGGTATGTTTACCCTGATGGATGGTACACAGGTGGATGCCGATCAGCGCAACGCACCGGTTAGTATGGATATTTATTATATTACACCTAATAAATGTACCGAATGCCAGGGATTTCATGAAGAGCCCCAATGCGCTGCCGTTTGCCCGGTAGATTGTTGTGTGCCTGATGAAATGTATGTTGAAACAGTAGATGAATTGATGGCTAAGAAAGGCAGAATGCATATATGAGAAGAGTTTGGAGTAAGGAGTAAGGAGTCGGGAGTGTGAACAACTCCGAACTCACGACTAAAGACTCAACACTAATGATTTTTATAATCCGCCGTCGGCGGATACTACAGGCGGGTGATATTTCCTGCAACATGGCGAGGGTATTTGTGAAAATACTTTCGCCTTTTTAATACCATCTGTTTTTTTTAAATTGCTGTATGAATAATTTTTTAATTTTTATAATCGCTGTCATTTTTTTCAATTCCTGTATATTTCCTAATAAAAAAGAAATAAAAGCAGATGCATTTGCTAAAATGGAAATGATGCAGACCGACAGGGAATTCTCAAAAATGAGTGCACAAAAAGGGATGAAGACGGCTTTTATAGAATACATTGACAGTAACGGAGTATTGTTGCGCCCTAACCGATTACCTATCATCGGGGCTGATGCCATTGATTTTCTGATACAGCAAAATGATTCGGATTTTACAATGACTTGGGAACCTAAAAACGGCGCCATTGCCAGATCCGGAGAGCTTGGATATACTTATGGAATTTATGCCATCAGGCCAGCAAACAAGGATACCATTCTCTACGGTACTTATGTTAGCATCTGGAAAAAAGACAAAAGTGGAACCTGGAAATATGTTTTAGATTCAGGTAATGAGGGAATAGGAGATATTAATGATGAACAGTAATTCCTCAACAGTTTGTTATAATTAATTATCCATTGCCTTTATTTCGTTTCTTTGTAAAACAACCTGCAACAGCCAAATGAAGAAAAAAATAGCATTAATTACCGGTGGCTATTCCGGCGAAGCCGTTATCTCATATAAAAGTGCTTCTTCCATCGAAAAAAACCTGGATACCGAAAAATGGGAATCTTATAAAATTGATATCAGCCCCGAAGGCTGGAATTACCTGTCGGCAAACGGCGAAAAATTTCCGGTAGATAAAAACGATTTCAGTATTACAGTTGCAGGAAATAAAATAAATTTTGATGCAGTGCTTGTGGGCCTGCATGGCACACCCGGCGAAGACGGAAAATTACAGGGCTATTTTGATATTTTGAATATTCCATACACTACCTGCGATACCGCCACATCGGCATTAACTTTTAATAAAAGATACACGGTTGCTGTAGCATCTTTTGCAGGAATGCATGTGGCCAGGTCGGTGCATCTTTTTAAGCATATTCCGGTAACAACGGAATATGTTTTAAAAGAGTTAAAATTGCCTGTTTTTGTAAAACCCAACAACGGTGGCAGCAGTATTGGTATGAGTAAAGTAAAACAGGCTGATGAACTGCAGGCCGCATTGGACAAAGCTTTTAACGAAGATGACCAGGTATTGGTTGAAGAGTTCATAAAAGGAAGAGAATTAACAATTGGTGTTTTTAAATCAAAGGGAGAAGTAATAGCTTTACCCATTACGGAGATCATTGCAAAAAATGAGTTTTTTGATTTTGAAGCCAAGTATGAAGGAGCAAGCGAAGAAATTACACCGGCAAAAGTTGATGAGGTAATTGCAGAAAAAATAAGGGCCGAAGCCCGGAAAGCTTATGCGGTATTTAATTGCAGCGGGCTTGTAAGGATTGATTTTATTTATGATGAAGAATCGGGTAACCCGTTTATGCTGGAGATAAATACAGTACCGGGACAAAGTGAAGCAAGTCTTGTTCCACAGCAGGTAGTGGCAATGGGTTGGACATTAAAAGAGTTTTATACAGCCTTGCTGGATGAATGCTTTTATAAGTAGTAAGTACTGAATGAGTTTGAATAGCTGTCAGGTTGAGATACTTTTTAACAAAAACCAAGTTCTTTATAAATGACAATAAGATTTTTTTTCTCAGCTTCGCTGTGAAAAGAGGTTTGCCACGAAGGCACAAAGGCACGAAGTAGAAAAATGCTACGCATTTTCCTTTGTGTCTTCGAGTCTTTGTGGCTAAATTCAATTTTTGTAAAAAATTGTTTAAAACTTATTTGCTACTCTTTGTTGGATTATAAATCTGTAACAAATAAAATTATTAAATTAACAGCGTGTTTAAATTCATTACAAACAAACCTTTTTGGGTAAACCTTTTGGCAGCCATTGCTTTGGCTTTACTGATCTTATTTTTGTTTTTAAAAATGCTGGGCTGGTTAACCAAACATGGTGCCTATTTAAAAGTGCCTGCTGTTACCGGTATGAAAACAGATGCAGCCATTAAACTTTTGGAAAAACAGGGTTTTGATGTGTACATACAGGATTCTGTTTTTACAGATACTGCTGCCAGGGGAATTGTACTAAAACAATTACCTGATCCCAATGCATTGGTAAAAATTAACCGCACCGTTTTTATAACCGTTAACAGGTATGTGCCACCTATGTTGGAAATGCCCAAACTGGAAGGGCAAAATCTTTCATTTGCAATACGGATGCTTGAGCGTAATCATTTAAAACTTGGCGATACTACTTACCGCACCGACTTTGCGATTGGATCTGTATTGGAACAACTATATAACGGTACACGTATTCCTGAAAAAACAAAAATCCAATGGGGCAGCCGTATAGATCTGGTTATTGCCGGAGGATTGGAAAATAAATCAATGCCGGTACCATCTTTAGTAGGGATGTCGTATGCCGAAGCAAAATCTTATCTGGATGAAAATGGAATAAGCCTTGGAGCTATTATTGGTGATGGTATTATAACAGATACTGCTTATGCTTTTATAATTAAGCAACGCCCTGATAGATTTGATGCACAACAAATGCTGATCTATATTCAGTCGGGCCAGTTGATGGATATCTGGATATCGCAGCAAATGAGAATAATAAATGATTCTTTACCAAAAAAGAAAACTGAAATACCATGATAACGATTACTGCTGATGAAATTAAAACCCGCCTGGATGCCGGCGAGCCGCTTCATTTAGTTGATGTAAGGGAACCTGACGAACATGCTGAATTCAATATTGGCGGCAGTTTTGTGCCATTGGGCAATATACAGATGATGCTGATTGATGATATTGATGAATTAAAAAATGAAGAAGTGATCTGCTATTGCCGCAGCGGAAAAAGAAGTATGCAGGCCTGTTTGATGCTGGAAACATTTGGCTTTACCAATGTAAAAAACCTGGAAGGGGGGATGCTGAACTGGAGAGAAAAATTTAAATAAAGCTACAAGCTGCAAGCCACAAGGGGCAGTCTTTATGGATAAGAAGTTTTTGCTTTGGCATACTTCCCCTTGTGGCTTTCCCCCTTGAAGCTTGTATTTGTCTTTGCATGCTTCTCCCTTGCAGCTATTCCCCTTGTAGCTCTTCTCTAAAACTTCAAATTAACCCCCACCATAAAATTCACCCCTGCCATAGGGAAGTAAAAATTTTCTGTTGTCAAACTTCCGCCATAAATATAACTGAAACTGTAACCGTTGGGCTCGTACTTTTTATTAAATACATTATTCAGTTGCAGCATTAAATCGGTTGCTTTAAATATTTTATTTTCAATTTTATAACTTAACCTGATATCCTGTAAATAATACGGGTTTAAACTTCTTGATCTTTGCGAAGTATTATCTAAATACTGCCGGCCAACATATTTGCTCATCAAACTTATCTCTCCGTTTTTAACAGGAATAAAATTGATGTTTCCGCCTGCTATCACGGAGGGTGAAAAAGAAATATCTGTTTTGCTGTAAAATTTTGTCTGCTGTCCGCCATTATCATAATCATCAACAAATTCAGTAAAGTGCTTCACTTTGTTTTCGCTGAAACTGATGTTGGCAGCAACATTCACCCAGTTAGTGATTTTTGTTTTACCCTGCAGTTCAATACCGGTTCGGTAACTTTTAGGAATATTTGTTCGGGTATAGGCACCTACATCATTAATTTTTCCGGTTAGTACCAGTTGGTTTTTATAATACATGTAATAGATGTTGGCCCCAAAAGAATAAATGCTTCCCTTTTTTTCAACACCCAATTCTACATCATGTAAATGTTCTGCTTTTGGCTGTTGTGTATTGCCAGCTTCAAAATCATCACGGTTGGGTTCTTTGCCGGCAAGTGCATAAGAGATATATGCCTGCCAGTTTTTATTGGAATACGTTATGCCAAATTTTGGATTCAGGAAAGAATAATTTTCTTTTACTTTCAAGGCAGGGTTGTTTCTGAAACCATTTATTCTATAATCAATATTTCTAAACTGCACATCTACAAAACTTTGCCAGTTGCTGTTCCATTGCTGTATCCATTTGTTATAAACAGAAAAATCTTTTTTAAATGCAGTTAAATTATACCACCGGTAATTGGATGGTACTGCTGCCTGCACTGCCGCCCATTTTACCTGGCCGTAGTGTTTACCATCGTAAGCATTATAACCACCGCCAAAAATTAACTGTGTTTTATTCTTTTGATATTGAAGAGAAAAAATGGTTCCATAAAAATAATTATCCAGCCAAAGCTGTCGCACAAGGTCGGTTTCTGTTATTATTGTTGCTCCATTATTATAATCGGGCAAACCATAGTCAGCAAAACTTTCCTGCGCTTTATATTGTTCGTAATATCCTTTGCCCCTGGTTAAAAATGCAGCTATATTTCCTTTCCAGTAAGGGTTGAATTTGTGATTGTAAAAGAGCTGGTAATGTGTTTGTGTGTAATTATCCGTTTCATTATCGTAAGGCTCACCGGGCCTTTCGGTACCGCTCGGATTATTTGTACGGTTGGTTGGCAATAAATATTCTGCCACACCATTCCATGCCTGGTATGTTTTTTCTTTACCCGAAAAAACATTCAGCCGCAGTGAATTATTTTCATTTACAAAAGCAATGCTCCCGTAAAAAGATTTCAAATTGGATTTTGCACGGTCAATATATCCTCCGCTGCTGATGCGGCTTATCCTGCCATCAACAGTAAAATGCTTACCCAAAATGCCGCTGCCAAACTGTATGTTGTTTTTAAAAGTATTGAATGAACCAAAACTGTTGTTGGTTGATGCATAAAAATCTTTGTTCAGTTCGTTGGTAAACAAATTTATGCTGGCACCAAAAGCGCCAGCACCATTTGATGAGGTACCAACACCACGCTGCACCTGGATACTGTTAGCAGAAGATAAAAAATCAGGAAGATCAACAAAAAATGTTCCCTGACTTTCTGCATCATTGTATGGTATTCCATTGAGCGTAACATTTATCCGGGAAGCATCTGTACCACGTATGCGTATGCCGGTATAGCCCACACCATTGCCTGCATCGGAGTTAACAACAACCGAAGGCGTTTGATTTAATAAAAAAGGAAGATCCTGCCCAAGATTATTTTTCTCTATATCTTTTTTGGTAAGATCTGTTTTGGCAAATGGCGCTTTTTCGTCTGCCCTTATCGCCTGCACTTCAACCGGCTGCAAATAAGCGGTATCATTAAATTTCTTTTCTTTTTGTGCAAATAAAACAGATACAGCAGTACAAAAAACTGTACATAAAAATAGCTTCTTCATCAGTAAAAATTGAGCTGAACATCCGGGAGTATCGCTACGATAATTCCTTCCGCCGGCTGGCGGAGAGGTTAGGAGGGGCTTTATTTTCTCCCTTCGCAGGCATTATCCTGTGCAGGTTATCGGGTATTATCTCAGCCATTGTCTGTTAACAATCAGCACCCCGGAAATTCAAACGGTTAAAAGAACTTTTGATAAGCAAATGTAGGGTAGTTTTAGAGAAAGTTTGAAAGTTTTATAAAAGAGAATTAGTTTTATGCTTTCCTTTTAATATAGAAAACAAAAGCCAATGCGGTATGTTTTAATCTTCATGCTTTTTTCACTTTTACAAGCTGAAGGATACGGGCAGTTCTCAACAAAAATGAAAATTGAGTATTCAAAAAGTGTATATGACAGTTTTGAAATTTATATATCAACCCCACTTCAATTTAATGCAAACGATACATACAGCGTGGTTTATTATTGTGATGCAAACCTTAAATCTGGCCAATATTTACGTCAATTGTTGTCAACCGGTCAATACAACAGTCAGCTGAAAAATAAAATTTTTGTCGGCATCGGCCATATTGGAAATTTTCATGTTTTACGCCGCCGTGATTTTATATTGCCATTCATAAATGGGAGTGACACGACAGGGCGTGATAAAAACTATGGGCAGACAGAAAATTTTTATTTGTTTCTGAAAGATGAACTGATACCTTCTGTAAATTTAAAATTTAAAACTAATACAGACAGCAATAGTATTTTAGGCCATTCGCTCGGTGGTTTATTTGCTTTCTATTGTCTTTTTAAGTCTGATAATCTGTTTGCAAAATATTTTGCATTGAGCCCGGCATTGTGGATTGATAAATATGCAATTTACAAATTCAATAATTTAGCAGGCAAGCTTCCCAATAAAAAGTATTTATATTTTGCATCAGGCTCCAAAGAAACATTTAATAAAATTTTGTATGGAACAAATGAAGCAAAATTATTCCTGGATAAGATGAAGTATAACAACCTGGTTTACGAATACGATATTTTAAATGGTAAAACGCATAATTCGCAAGTGCCAATTTCGTTAGATAAAATTTTAAAAGAGAAACTTTGATCTAATAAGCCAAAAAACTCCTTATTTCCCAAACGCCCATATTAAAAACGCAGGCAATTGTTTACTCCATGTTTGCTGATCATGTTTACCATTTGCATCCTCCACAAATCTTATATCATCGGGCAGACAAACATTTTTGGTTTTAATTAATTCAATCAGGTCTTTGGTATCATCCACCACATCAATAATTCCATCCTTATCCCGGTCGCCTTCTTCTTCTTTGCTGCCGGCATAAAACCAATATTTAAGCCCCGGTTTTTTTCTCGATGCTTTTAGTTTAGTCAGTATGATCCTGTTTTTATCATCTGCATAATCCGAAGCTTTATCATCTTTATCACGCCACCAGAATGAGCCTGAAAACACACCAACTTTATCAATCTTATCGGCGTGGTTCCAGGCAATATCAAAAGCCGATAAACCGCCCAGGGAGCATCCGGCAATAACTACCGTTTTAAATTTACGAACCGTTGCATTTTTTTTGGCAAAAGGATACAATTCATTATTTATAAAAGCATCGTAGCTATCAGCTTTATCACCCCGTTTTAAATAATCGGGATAATCAGCAACACCATATTCCTTCATCCGGTCGCCGGCATGAATACCAACAATTAAAAGCGGGTTTATTAAATTTTTGCGGTACAAACTGTCTATTATTTCTTTTATCCTCAATTGCCCCATATCCTGCCCGTCATTCAGCATCAATAAATTTAATTCGGTTTTATTATCGGGCATGGGTGTGCTGATGATGGTTAATTTAACCTGCCGCTGTAAATGCCGGCTGTAAATTTCATCATCCTGTTGTTTTATTTTGCTTTTACAACCAAAGGCTGTAATCAGCCACAGTAATAAGGATAAGGGGAATACATATTTTTTAATCATACCCAAATCTACTGAATCAATCTTTATTATTTGGCAGGAGAGCCTCAAAACATTATCTTTGCGCCGCGAAGTAGAGCAGCGGTAGCTCGTCGGGCTCAAAATTGCAATTGCTCTTAAATTTATGGATACCAAGTTAAAAGGTGACATTGCTGAACAGGCTGTT
>JANOVD010000293.1:0-1884 GCA_031417255.1 Chitinophagaceae bacterium | reverse complement strand
CGCGTTCTCGTGGGAGCACCCGCTCTCGGCGCACGGGCTCATGCACAACGTGATCACCAACGCCACCAAGGGCGACCCGTACCGCCTGGACACCTTGCTCATCTTCATGGCCAACATGGCCTGGAACTCGACCATGAACACCATGGCGGTGCGCGAAATGCTCAACCGCAAAGTGGCGCCCGGTGACAAGGGCGTAGCCGACGGCAGCGCCACGGTGGGCGAGCACGTCATCCCCTTCATCGTGGTGTGCGACGCGTTCCAGAGCGAGATGGTCGCCTTTGCCGACCTGGTGCTGCCCGACACCACCTACCTCGAGCGCCACGACGTGATGAGCATGCTCGACCGGCCGATCAGCGAGTTCGACGGCCCGGTCGATTCGGTGCGCGTGCCGGTGCTGCCGCCGACCGGCCAGTGCAAGCCCTTCCAGGAGGTGCTGATCGAACTCGCCTCGCGACTGAAGTTCCCGGCCTTCACCACCGCCGAAGGCTCGCGCAAGTTCAAGGACTACCCCGACTTCGTCGTCAACTTCGAGGCCCAGCCCGGCATCGGCTTTCTGATGGGCTGGCGCGGCAAAGACGGCACCGAACATTTGCGCGGCGCGCCGAACCCGAAGCAGTGGGCCATGTATGAAAAGAACAATTGCGTGTTCCAGCACCACCTGCCCGAGACCATGCACTACATGCGCAACTGGAACCGCGCGTATCTCGACTTCGCGAAGGACAAGGGCTGGCGGCAGAAGAACGACCCGGTGCAGCTCGCGATCTACTCCGACACCTTGCAGAGTTTCCGCCTCGCCGCGCAAGGCAAGACCGCAGGCCGCCAGCCGCCCGATCATTTGCGCGAGCGCATAGCGACCTACTTCGATCCGCTGCCCTTCTGGTACCCGCCGCTCGAAGAGGCCTGCACCGATCTCGAGGCCTACCCGCTCAACGCGATCACCCAGCGGCCGATGGCGATGTACCACTCCTGGGATTCGCAGAACGCCTGGCTGCGCCAGATCCACAGCCACAACTATTTGCAGGTCAACCCGCTCACAGCGGCTGCCGCGGGCATCGAAGACGGCGGCTGGTGCTGGGTCGAAAGCCAGTGGGGCCGCGTGCGCTGCATGCTGCGAACGTCCGAGGCGGTCGAGCCCGGCACCGTGTGGACCTGGAACGCGATCGGCAAGGCCGAAGGCGCGTGGCAACTCGCGCCGGGGGCCGACGAAGCGCGCAAGGGTTTCCTGCTCAACCACCTGATCACCGAAGCGCAGCCCTTCGCGGGCAGCGAGAAAGGCACGATCAGCAACTCCGACCCCGTCACCGGCCAGGCCGGCTGGTACGACGTTCGCGTGCGCATCCGGCCGGCAGAGCCTGGTGACGCGGACGAGACTTTTCCGCAGGTGAGCGCCCATGGCTGAAGCGAAACCCGAGACGCTGGCCAAGCAACTGGAGAAACCGGAAACGCTCGCCCGACAGCTCGCGTTGGTCATCGACCTCAACGTCTGCGTCGGCTGCCACGCCTGCGTGACCTCGTGCAAGGAGTGGAACACCAGCGGCGCGGCCGGCCCGATGAGCGACCAGAACGCGTACAGCGCCAACCCCAGCGGCACCTTCTTCAACCGCGTGCAGACCTTCGAAGCCGGCAGCTACCCCGACACGCAGACGATCCATTTCCCGAAGAGCTGCCTGCACTGCGAAGACCCGCCCTGCGTGCCGGTGTGCCCTACGGGCGCGAGCTACAAACGCAAGGAAGACGGCATCGTCCTGGTCGACTACGACAAGTGCATCGGCTGCAAGTACTGCGCCTGGGCCTGCCCCTACGGCGCGCGCGAACTCGATGAAGAGCGCCAGGTGATGACCAAGTGCACCTTGTGCGTCGACCGCATCTACGACGAGCAGCTCG
>JANOVD010000292.1:0-8517 GCA_031417255.1 Chitinophagaceae bacterium | reverse complement strand
TTTACAGATATAATTGTATTCATACTTTTTTTTACGGCCTCTCCTCCCAACCTCCTCTCCCTGGGAGAGGAGGCGGTACATTTAAAGCTGTAAAGGGCATTTCATTTGATGTGTATGAGGGAGAGATATTTGGATTACTTGGCCCCAATGGTGCCGGTAAATCAACCACGCTGGAAATTATGGAAACCCTGCGTATTAAAACCAGTGGCGAAGTAACCATTTGTGGACTGAACCTTGATAAAGAGCCCGACAATATTAAAAAATTGATAGGTGTGCAATTGCAAACATCTGGTTATTATCCCGGCCTTAGCCTGGTAGAGTTAATTCAATTGTTTGGTGGATTGTATAATGAAACCGTAAACCCGGCTGCGTTATTAAAAATGGTTAATCTTACCGATAAAATAAAGAGTAAGTATAAGGAATTAAGCGGTGGTCAAAAACAACGCTTCTCAATAGCCACAACATTAATAAACAAACCTAAAATAATTTTTTTGGATGAACCAACAACGGGGCTTGATCCGCAGGCCCGGAGAAATTTGTGGGAGCTCATTAAAAATATCCGTAACCAGGGTACAACCGTAATTATTACCACACATTATATGGATGAGGCCGAGCAGTTGTGCGACCGGATCGCAATCCTGGATGAAGGAAAAATAATATCACTGGATAGCCCTGATAAAATGATCGACGACCTGGTTAGTACCGGATTTGAACGACCTAAACAGGTAAAAGCTGCCAGTCTGGAAGACGTTTTCATACATTTAACAGGCAGGGAAATGCGTGATGATTAAAAAAAACGTTTATTTGCATTCAAATTTTTATAAAAAAATAAATCAAAATGAAAAAAGTATTACTAAGTTCTCTCGTATTATTAATGGTAACATTAACAGTTACTGCACAAAGTGGTAGCAAACCTGCTGCAAAACCAGCAGCTAAATCTCCTGCAAAAACAGCCGCCGCTCCAAAGTTTAAAAACCTGATTGACAGTTTCAGTTATGCAGCAGGTTTTAATGTGGCCACCAATATGCAGGTGCAGGGCATTAATCAATTGAACATTGCCATGATGACTATGGGAGTTGAAGATGTGTTTAAAAAAAGATACGCAAAATTATCACAGGACCTTATTAATTCCTGTATGCAAAGACAACTTGATATTTTTGCAGCTGAAAAAGCGAAGGCCGACAAGAAAAAAGGCATAGATTTTTTAGAAGCCAATAAAAAACGTAAAGAAGTGATCACCTTGCCCAGTGGATTGCAATACGAAGTAATTAAAAACGGAGATGCCAATTCACCAACGGCAAAAGGAGTAGATACAGTTGTTGTAAATTATAGAGTAGCACTGTTTGATGGTGAGGATATTGAAAACAGTTTTAAAAGCGGACAACCTGCTATATTTCCGGTGATGGGTGTAATAAAAGGCTGGATTGAAGTTTTGCAGCTAATGCGGAAAGGTGATCATTGGAAAGTTTATGTACCCAGCGAACTGGCTTATGGTGGCGCAGGTAATGGCCCTTCAATTCCTCCCCATTCAACATTGAAGTTTGAAATTTCGCTGGAAGATATAAAGCCGGCTAAATAAAATGAGAACATTTAATGAATGAAGATTTAAGATACCCGATAGGTAAATATATTGTTCAGCCATTCTCCGAAAAACTTTTAGGAGAGTGGCTGACTGATATTAAGAACCTTCCCCAACACCTGGAGAATGCCATTTTAAATTTAGATGAAGCACAGTTAAACACACCTTACCGTGATGGCGGCTGGACAGTGAAGCAGGTTGTACACCATGTTGCCGACAGCCATATGAATGCCTACATACGTTTTAAATTAAGATTGACAGAAGACAGTCTGGTGATTAAACCATACGATGAAAATGCCTGGGCACAAATGCCGGATACACAAAACCTGCCGGTTAATATTTCATTAACCCTGCTGCATGCTTTACACATCCGCTGGCACGAGGTTTTGAAAAATATGAGTATGGATGACCTTGATAAAATCGCTTTTCATCCCGAGCATAAAAAGGAAATGACGCTTTGGTTTTTGTTGGGAATGTACGCCTGGCATGGGCGGCACCATACGGCGCATGTGACTTCTTTAAGAGAGAGAATGGGATGGTGATTGCGGCGTTAATCCGTTAATTAGTTAATCCGTAAATACACTCACCAGTCAAGAGGGGTTTCAAATAAACAGAGTGCTATACGGATTAACAAATTAACGGATTAACCAATTAACGTAAGAAATGAACTGGAAAAAACTTTCATCAAAATATTTAAACAAACACATTTATTTTACCGCACGGGAAGACCGTTGTGAAATGCCCAACGGTAAAATTGTTGATCCTTATTTTGTTGTTGAACTGCCCGAAACAGTTTGTGCTATGGCTATAACAGAACATAATGAAGTGATACTTGTAAAACAATACCGCCACCCGATTGAAGAAAGCATTTTAGAAATACCCGGCGGCTTTATTGATGAAAATGAAACTGCCGAAATGGCTATTGCCAGAGAATTACAGGAAGAAACCGGTTATCAGTTTTCGGCATTTCAATATTTGGGAAGGGTAGCGGCAAACCCCGGCGTACTTAACAATTTTACAGCGCTTTATTTAGCAACAGGTGGTAAAAAAGTTGCTGATCAACAACTGGATGCCAATGAAGAAATTGAAATAAAACTTTTTTCAATAGCTGATGTAAGAGAGATGCTGATGAATAATGAAATTAAACAGGCATTGCATGCTACCTGTTTGTTTTATGGGTTTAGTAAACTGGATGAATTAAGAAAGTAGTAACCCTAATAAAAGTCTATTTGCGAAGACGCCGCTGGGACAAAAATTAATAAAAGAGTAAGATTGACACACAATGACAATTAAACAAATTTTATTAACAACTCTGTTTACAATTTCTTCACTCACCTTGATTGCAGATGAGTATTACGTAGTAACATCTGATTTAAATGTAAGAGCCGGAGCAGGAAAAAATTACCCTGTGAGTTTTACTTTACAAAAAGGTGAGGAGGTTGAAGTTTTATCAAAAAATAGCAGTTGGTATAAAATCAGTTATTTGGGAAAAGCTGGTTATGTGCACTCCAAATATTTAGAATATAGCAGAACTACGTCTGATGTAAGCCAGGAAACACTCAAACAAGTGGTTCCAAATTTGTTCATAGGAGTTTTCGCTATCATAGTCCTTCTTATTGGTTTCTTTATTTTTATAAAGACACGAGACAGAAAAATGTTGAAAACTGTTACGGAACATAATAGAGGTACGAGATCAGAAAGAGATTTAGTATTAAAGCTTTTGAAGTATGGAATGCCTGCCGGTATCATTTTTCATGACCTATATGTAAAAAAACAAAGCGGAGGGTTTTCTCAAATTGATTTAGTTGCTGTTACCGACTTTGGAATTATTGTATTCGAAGTAAAAGATTATAGCGGGTGGCTTTATGGGACAGGAAATCAACAACAATGGACTAAGGTGCTAGCTTATGGGAAACAAAAATATCGTTTCTATAATCCCATATTGCAAAACAGTAAACATGTAACAGAATTAAAGAAACAACTAATACGGTATGAGAATTTACCATTTTATTCGATAGTTGTGTTTTATGGTAATTGCGTATTGAAAGAAATCAATTTTGTGCCTAATGGAACATTTCTTGTGAAACCGGAAAGAGTTTTGGATGTTTTGAAAATGATTTTTAAAGAAAATAAACCAGTTGATTATAATAATAAGGACGAAGTATTTCGAATTTTAAAAGAAGCTGTATCAAATGGAAAGATGATAGAAAATCAAACTCAGCATAACGAGAATATTAAAGATATGCTTGGTAAGCATAGAATATTTGATTAAATGTATATATCCACCTCTGCCACCAAAAACACACTTCCGCAAATAATAATGATATCACCTGCTGCTGCATTAAGTTTGGCTGCTTTAATGGCTTCGTTCACGTCATCAAAGCTTTCGCCATTCAATTCAAAACTGTTTGCTTTTTCCAGTAATTCCTGGTGTGGTATTGCCCGTGCAATATGTGCATTGCTGAAATAATAAATGGCATCTTTTGGTAAAATTGATAATATTTTACCTGCATCTTTATCTTTAACCATACCCATTACGATGTGCAATACAGACGATGGACGACGGACGACAGACAACTGTTGCAGCAATTGTTTTATCCCATCTTCATTATGGGCTACATCGAGTATTATTGTTGGCTTATTGCTTATTACATCCCACCTGCCATGTAAACCGGTAAGTTTTTTTACATTTTTCAGCGCTTCTTTTTCAGTTTCATTTTTAATATTGAAACCCTGCTGCATCAGGATACCTTCGGCACATAACACTGTACAAATATTTTTAGTTTGATAAAGCCCATTCAGATCCAGTTCAAATGATTCTGTGATATTGTGTTCTGTATTTGTTACATCGCAACTGAGCAATTGCATGTTGTAATTAATGTTTGAAACAAGATATTCATCCTGTGCAAAATAAATGGGTGCATTAACCTCTTTTGCTTTGTTGATGAAGATGTTTTTTGTTTCGGGTAAACCTGCCTGGCCGGTAGGCAGGTATTCGCCAATTACAACCGGTACATTTTGTTTTATGATACCTGCTTTTTCTGCTGCTATTTTCTCCAGTGTTTCGCCCAGTATATCCATGTGGTCGTAACCAATATTGGTGATGATAGACAGGATAGGGGTAATGATATTGGTACTGTCAAGCCTGCCGCCAAGGCCGGTTTCAATAACTGCTATGTCAACCTGTTCTTTTTCAAAATAATCAAAAGCCATGGCTACTGTAAGTTCAAAAAAAGAAGGTTGAATCTGTTCCGTAATGGTTTTTGTTCTTTCCACAAAATCAACAACAAAATCTTAGCTGATCTCCCGATAGCCATCGGGATCGCCAACCTTTATCCGCTCTCTGAAATCTTTTAAATGCGGCGAAGTGTATAAACCTGTTTTGTAACCAGCCTGCTGCAGTATTGCCGCCAACATATGGCTGGTACTGCCTTTGCCATTGGTGCCGGCAATATGTATACTTTTAAATTTTGTTTGCGGATTGTCTATGGCATTGCACAAAGCAATGGTGTTATGCAAATCTTCTTTATATGCAGCAGCGCCAATACGGCTGTACATGGGCAGTTGAGCGTAGAGATAATCTATTGTTTGCTGATAGGTCATTTAATGTACGATGTTAGATGTACGTTGTACAACAGCAAATGTAGGTAAAGCTGAATAATGATTAGCTGTACAAGAGTGCGACGCCAATACAGCTCAACAAAGAACTAATGTTGGGCCCAAAAAAAAATCCCACAAAGGCGCAAAGAACACAAAGAAAAATTAAATATTGAAACTAAACTTTGTATGCTTCGTGTCTTCGTGGGAAATAAAAAAGATTACTGCACCCTGAAATTAAACGGAACCGTAACTATGGATTCGTGATCGGATTTATTGAATTCGATATTGGGTAGATAACCTCTTATGGCTTCGGCATATTTGGAATCGGTATTGGTTGAGCCTTTATCAAAAGTTATAAATGTACCTCTTCCGGCCGGCGAAACTTTTATTTTAGCATTAATAGTTGCAGGTGGCAGGTTGCCCATAAAAATATAATTGTTTACAATGGTGCGGTCGCCTTTTGAAACCCGTAAACCGCCGCCACCTGTTTTTCCTCCGGGTGTATTTCCATAACTGTCGGGTTTGCCATTCGGGCTTCCTGCATCGCCGGTACCACCGGGTTTATTGCCTTCGTATTTATAACCATTGTCTTCGGTAGCACCATTGCCTGTGCCCGCTGTTGGAGATTTATAACCTGCAATTTTTGGTTTTTGTGGCTTGGGTGCCGGAGTTACAACTACTGCCGGCGTAATAATTTTGGCAGTTGTTTTTATTGGTTTGGTAATAGGTGCCGATTCGGGATCTGTGTTTTCATCTGCTTTAAAATCTTCGGCATTTTGATTGGTAGCGGGTGCTGATTGTTGTTGCGGGGCAGATTCAGATGAAGGTGCTTTTTCACCTTTTATCAAGGGCTGCACTTCGCCAAATCCTTCTTCATCATTGCCTAAATTTATTTCAATAAGATCATCTAAAACTTTTGGAGGATGTTGTGGCAGTTTCCATGAAACCAGCAAGGCTATCAAAAGTATAGCTGCACAAATAATGGTTGTGTAGGTAAATGCTTTCCTGTTTTTTACTGTTTCAAATGTTGCCGACATGTTTGTTGTATTGTTCATCGCAAAGTTATCTGTTTATATACAAACGATGCAATATCGTGCCGCATTTCACAACCATTGTTAAGGTTTTAACAATATTGCAACGCTGAGATTATTTATAATCTCTCTCACCAAACAACAGGCTGCCGATACGAACCATATTACTGCCTTCTTCCAAAGCGATTTTATAATCGGCGCTCATACCCATGGAAAGAATTGACAATTGGCAATTGGCAATAGGCAATGATGCATATTTATCAAATAGACTTTTGAGATAATTGAGCTCTGATCTAACAAGGTACATATTGGTTGAAAAGGAGGCCATGCTCATGAGGCCGGTGATGTGGATATTTTTTAATGCAGATAAATCGCTTTTTAAAATTGTTTCAAGTTCGTCACTGTCTAATCCAAATTTGGTTTCTTCTTTGGCGATATGTATTTGTAGTAAACAATCAATTACCCGGTTATTTTTTAATCCCTGCTTGTTGATTTCTTTCAGTAAACTCAAACTGTCAACTCCGTGAATTAAATGAACAAAGGGGGCAATGTATTTTACTTTATTGCTTTGCAGGTGGCCAATATAATGCCAGCGGATATCATTTGGTAGCTGTTCGTATTTCTCTTTTAATTCCTGTACATAATTTTCGCCAAAATCACGGTGGCCCAAATCATACAGTGCCTGAATGTCTTCAACGGGTTTTGTTTTTGAAACTGCAACCAAAGTGGCTTTGCCATTTAGTTCATTAATAATTTGCCGGTATTTTTCTTTATTGATACTCATGGCCTCACCTCCCTACCTCTGGCCTCACCCTCCCGAACTTCGTTCCTTACTTTCGCTTTACTCAGTAACCTCTCCCGAAGAGAGTGAGCGGTACATTTAATATATCCAAACATTATATCTTCCATTTCAGCAATTAATCTTTCTTGATCAACAGTGCAAAACGTAATTCGTTATGTAAAACATAATCTTCGCTTCAATCTTCTCCATTTCCCTCCCCTTGGGGTTCCCTGATAAGGGAACGAACGCAGTTCATAGGAGGGGCCTTATTTCAATATCGTCCTACTTATCACAATCCGTTGCACTTCGCTTGTTCCCTCATATATCTGTGTAATTTTTGCATCTCTCATCATACGCTCTACATGATATTCTTTTACAAAACCATAGCCACCGTGTATCTGCACGGCTTCGGTTGCTGTCCACATGGCAGTTTCGCTGGCAAAAACTTTTGCCATACTGCTGCTTAAGGTGTAATCAATTTTATTGTCTTTTTCCCATGCAGCTTTTAAACAGAGTAAACGTGCGGCTTCAATCCTGGTAGCCATATCAGCCAGTTTAAACTGTATAATTTGGTGGTTCATAATTTCGGTACCAAATGCTTTTCGTTGTTTACTGTATTCAAGAGAAAGTTCATAAGCTCCGGTTGCAATGCCCAAAGCCTGCGATGCAATACCAATACGGCCACCGGCTAAAGTCTTCATCGCAAACGTAAATCCAAAACCATCTGCACCAATCCTGTTTTCTTTAGGCACTTTTACATCGGTAAATAAAATGCTGTGGGTATCACTTCCTCTAATACCCAATTTATTTTCTTTGGCGCCAACTTCAACACCGGTCCAGTTTTTTTCAACAATAAATGCATTGATGCCCCGGCTTCCTTTGCTTACATCTGTTTGAGCAATTACCAGGTACACACTGGCACTGTTGCCGTTGGTTATCCAGTTCTTGGTTCCGTTCAGTAAATAATAATCGCCTTTATCTTCTGCTGTTGTGCGTTGAGATGTAGCATCGCTGCCGGCTTCAGGCTCACTCAATAAAAATGCACCGATATATAATTCTCCATCCTTTTTTCCCTGTGCCAATGGATGTAAATATTTTTGTTTCTGTTCTTCAGTAGCATATTCCTGCAGGCCATAACAAACCAGGCTGTTGTTTACACTTACACATACACTCACACTGGCATCAATCTTACTAATCTCTTCCATAGCCAAAACATAACTCACCGTATCCATTCCGCTGCCGCCATATTCGGGTTTCACCATCATACCCATAAAACCCAGATCGGCTAATTTTTCAATCTGTTCTTTTGGAAATTTTTGATGTTCATCCCGTTCAATAACACCGGGCAGGCATTCGTTTACAGCAAAATCCTTTGCCGCCTGTTTTATCATTAATTGTTCTTCTGTAAATTCAAACAGCATAGATCAGGTTTTAAAAATATAGGCAAAAATACGGAATTTATTTCCCTGTATTTGCAGCAAGTATCTCTGTAAATAATTCCCTGGGTATCATCCTGGCTCCAAGGC
>JANOVD010000291.1:0-4317 GCA_031417255.1 Chitinophagaceae bacterium | reverse complement strand
AATTCGCCTTTTTTTGATAAAAAACCAACAATATAAATCTTGTTCACTTTATCTTTTTTACCTGCGGCGATAAACAAAGTACTCCATTTTGGTTTTTCAGGTAAGGGATGCTCTTCAGTGATCTCTACTTCTTCTACCTCTCCAATATAGGCCGGCAGTTTTTCTTCTTCCGATAAAATTAAAATGGCTGTACCGCTTGCATCCATACGGGCCGTACGGCCATTGCGATGGGTAAATACATCTTCGGTATCGGGCAAATGGTAATGCACAATGTAACGGATATTGGGAATGTCCAATCCCCGTGAAGCAAGATCAGTTGTAACCAAAATATTAGAAGTGCCATTACGGAATTTGCAAAGGGCACTGTCTCTTTCCTGCTGCTCCATACCGCCATGATAAAAAACATTCAGCACGCCTTTTTCGGTCAGCAAATTACTTGTACGTTCTACCGAAACACGGTGATTGCAAAAAACAACTGTTGACCGGTTGCCCAGATAACAGATGAGTTTAAACAGGGTTTCAATTTTATCTTTATCGGGACTGAAGATTGTTTTTACTTCCAGCATATTATCTGTGTCAGCAGCTTCGGGTAAAAAATCGAGGCGAACAGGATCTTTTAATCCGATAAAATCAGGCACAGGAACAGCATAAGTGGCCGAAGTAAGAATTCTTTTAGTTACATTTTTCATTGACCCTACAATGAAAGAAAGCTCCTCGGTAAAACCAAGCTCCATCGATTTATCAAATTCATCAAGTACAAGTGTGGTAATACTATCCTGCTCAAAATTATTGCGGCGTATATGATCGGCAAGCCGGCCTGCCGTGCCAATGATGAGTGATGGCGCTTCTTTTAAATTATTCTCTTCGGTTTCACGCTTGTGGCCGCCATAACAAAGTGTTACCTTAAAACCCGTTTGCATTTTTCGAAACACATCATCAATCTGTATGGCCAGCTCCCGGCTGGGTACAATAATTAATGCCTGCACATTATTAATTTCGGGATTTAATCTTTCAAGCACGGGCAATAAAAAAGCCAGTGTTTTACCCGAGCCGGTGGCCGAGAGCAGGATTACATTATCATTTTTAGCATTTGCTTCCAGCGAAGCCTGTTGTATTTCATTGAGTTTTTCAAAACCAAGGCTGTTTAAAATAAGCGGGATATTAATTTGTTGCATAACTGCAAAAATACGCTTAGTTGGGGGGATGGGCTAATCTTTAAAGTTTCTTAAAAAGACTTACAACCTCTTTAAACCTGTTGTAATTCTTTGGATATGTTGTACTGGTTGCCGTAAAATCTATCCAGATATATGCTGTTCTTGTTTCCGTAATAATGTAACAGCAGTCATAAATTTTAGGCGACCAAAGCAATTGCACTTTGTATGCACTACCTAAATTTTGAAAGTCTTCTAATTTTTTCTTAAGTAACATTGTTTGTTTTGTGCTCCATTTAGGAGTTTGCCCCATACTGTAATCTTTAACAACCCAGTTCTCAAAGTCAGACAAACTTTTAAATTCATCTTTTTTGAAACACTTAAATAGTAATGCATTTTCAATTGAATCAACTGTAGGAAATGTTCCACCAAATAAATTAGGAGCTGTTTCCCTGATACGCCACCATTTGGGAATTGTTATTTGAAAGCTATAAGTAGAGTCAACGTGTATAATGGAGTCTTTACCTGAAATTTGTTGCAACTGGATCAGGTAAGCCGCTAAATTTATATGGTCGCTCTTGTCAGCAGGTTGTGTTTGTGCAAATCCTGCATGTACAGTAACTAAAAAAATAATGATTAATAAAGTCTTTGGCATATTTGTTTTTGTTTAATCAATGCTTACCACAACCACAGCCTTCTTCCTGCGTTGCGTCATGCCATGGAAAACTATCTGCATTTTTACTAAACTCCCAATAAAATTTTGAACGGGGTTTATTGGTGTTACCAATCTCGTTCATTTGTGCTGCATCATACAGCCGGCCGTTTATCATGGTGTAACGGATGGTTTCTGTATTACGGATATCATCCAATGGGTTTTTATCCATGATGAGCAGGTCGGCCAGTTTACCTGGTTGTAAAGTACCGATCCATTTATCAAAGCCCAGGCTTTTTGCAGGATTGATGGTTGCAGTTTGCAGGGCCTGCATATTGGTCATGCCGCCCTGTTGCATCATCCATATTTCCCACTGAGCGCCCAGGCCCTGCAGTTGTCCGTGTGCACCCATATTAACTAGTACGCCTTCATCTGCCAGTTTTTTTAAACTCTTTGAAACAAGGATATGGCCGTTATCATATTCTTCCAAAGGCACCATGGTACGGTGGCGGCTTCGGGTATCTATCACAGCTCTTGGTGTAAAACGCAGCAGCCTTTCTTTTTCCCAAATATTACCGTGTTGGTACCAAAAATATTCACCGCTAAGGCCTGCATAGTTAACGATAAGGGTAGGAGTGTAAGCAGTATTGCTGTTCTTCCAGAGTTGAACAACATCGTTTTGCAGCGGTGCAACCGGCATATTGTGTTCAATGGTCGTATGTCCATCCAGTATCATACTCACATTGTGATAAAAGAAAGAACCTCCTTCGGGCACTACTTCCATTTTTAATTCACGTGCCGCCTGCATAACCATCTGCCGTTGCTCACGGCGTGGCTGGTTATAACTTTTTACCGAAAATCCACCCAATGCTTTTATTCTCCTTAAAGCACTTCTTGCATCATCCATATTATTGATAACAACTTTAAACCCACCATCGGCGCCATATAAAATTGTGCCTGTACTAAATATGCGTGGGCCAATCACCTCACCGGTTTTTACCAGTTCGCTCAAGCCAAAAACAAACTCGCTGTTGGCAGAAGGGTCGTGCATGGTGGTTACACCATAGGCAAGGTTGGCATAATAGGGCCATTGTTTTTGAGGTATCAATCCGCTGCGAAAATGATTGCCATGTGCATGTGCATCTATAAAACCGGGCATGATGGTTTTGCCATTGCAATCAATTTGTTTGGCACCGGCAGGTATGGTTACTTCGCCGGTTTTACCAACTGCTTTAATAACATTTGATTCTACTACCAGCGTGCCATTTTCTATCACTTCATTTCCATTCATGGTAATAATTCTGGCATTGGTAAAAGCAATGGTACCGGCTGGTTTATCTGTTTTTAACTGCAGGCCAATTTCAATTCCTTTTTCGGGAACTTTAAAAACAGAATCGGCTATGCCGGCAATGAATTCAAAACGTTGTTCAAGCTCAATACTAAAATACTGGCTACCTAATGTGTACAATAATTTTTTATTGTCGGCGCTCCAGTGCAGATTGGTTCCGGCATCTTTGCTAACAATTTTTACCGGAAAATCTTTGGTGCCGCTGCCCAGATCAATGATTCTGCCGGTTTTGGGAAAGGCTGCTACATAAACATTGTACAGGTCAATAAAAGCAATCCATTTTTCATCGGGCGATACGGTGAACTGTCCGCCATACATACTTTTCAGGTGAATGCGTTCATCTCGGCCATCGGGTTTATTGCTGGCATAAGTACCATTCATGCCACCGCCGATCTGATAATAAATGCGGTCGCTGCTGTTATTAAAACGGGGCATATCGCCACGGTCGGTTACAAAATTTTCATTGCTTCCATCAGCAGCCATGGTATAAATACCGGGTTGTGCTGTATAACCCGAACCCATGGTATTGTTGCCGCCTTCTTTTCTGAATACGATCCATTTGCCATCGGGCGAAAAAGAAGGTTGCCTGTAAATTCCTTTTGCTGCAGTAAGTTTAACCGGTTTACTATTTGCAAGCACAGACAATTTATAAATGGCGCCAGACATAGAATCATTCCAGCTTACATACAAAATATTTTTTCCGTCGGCCGAAAAAGAAGGCTCCGCTTCAAAACCTGCAATGCGGTATGCAGCATCATTGCTGTTGATCAATCTTTCTGGTTTACCATCGGGCAATGTTTTTTTCCATAAATATCCGGCAGCATTAAACAAAAGGGTTTTACCATCAGGCGAAGTGGTGGCATTCCTGATCACATGGGCGGTAAAAGTTTCAGGATTCAGTTCCTGCTGATAACGGGGCACATCATACAAACGTTGTTTTACATTGCAGGTAAATGGTATGTCGGTTGCTTTGTTGGCTCCGTTTACATCTACTTTCACAATTTTTCCGTTGCTCCAGATAACAATGTTTTTATCATCGAATGTAAAAGCATAACCGGTATAAATTCCAAAAACTGTCCATGCTTCCTGCTGGTCTTTGCTGAGGCCATCGTACACGGGCCATTCTTCGCCGTTAGCAAGGTCTCTTATATACAAAACAGTTTTTG
>JANOVD010000290.1:0-2105 GCA_031417255.1 Chitinophagaceae bacterium | reverse complement strand
CCTGATAATAAAGTGGGATTGGTAGCAGAACCCACAGCAGCATCGCTTGCAGAAAAAATTGCAGAATATTTTGAAAAAGGAGAAAATTATTTCCTCCCCCATTTAATTGAAGAAAAGAAAAAGTTCAGTTGGACAAAAATGGTGCAAAGCATACTTGAACTGGCTAATTGTAAGTAAATTGCCGCATTAAACAAATTTAATGATCTACAGAAGCAAAGCTCCTTTAAGAATTGGTTTGGCCGGCGGCGGCACCGATGTGAGCCCCTACAGCGACCAGTTTGGCGGCGCCATTTTAAATGCAACCATCTCCCTTTCGGCTTATGCAACTATTGAGCCCCTGACTGAAAATAAAATAATTGTAGAGGCTCTCGACAGAAATGAAACACAAAGTTTTGACCTGGTTCCCCTGCTGCCCATTGACGGAAAACTTGACCTGCTGAAAGGTGTTTATAACCGTATCCAAAAAGATCATTCATTTACATTACCGGGTTTAAGGATATCCACTTTTGTAGATGCTCCGGCGGGATCGGGGCTGGGCACATCATCTACATTGGTTGTAGCGATATTAGGTGCATTTGTAGAAATGCTCAAGCTGCCGCTGGATGAATATAAAATTGCTCATTATGCATACGATATTGAACGCAGCTACCTGCAACTGGCCGGCGGTAAACAAGACCAGTACGCTGCTACATTCGGCGGTGTAAATTTTATGGAGTTTTATGCAAACGATAAAGTGATTGTAAATCCGCTTCGCATTAAACCTGAATATTTACATGAACTTGAAAATAATTTAGTGCTTTACTTTACATCAACCTCAAGAGAAAGTGCAGCAATTATTAGAGAACAGGTTAAAAATGTACATGAAAAAAATGAAAAAAGTATTGAAGCCATGCATCAACTGAAAGAGCAGGCTAAAATGATGAAGGAAGCTTTGTTGCAGGGAAATCTGCATGAAATTGGACAGATACTTGATTATGGTTTTGAACAGAAACGTAATATGGCAGCCAATATCAGCAACAGCGAAATTGAAAAACTGTACAGCGCAGCTAAAGCAGCCGGTGCAACCGGTGGCAAAATAAGTGGCGCCGGTGGCGGAGGTTTTATGATATTTTATTGCCCCGGCAATACCCGTTATGCGGTTATACAAACATTGAATAGTTTTGGCGGCGTTGTAAGAGATTATTCATTTACCAAAAATGGTTTAACAACCTGGACGGCCCAGCCCCCTCAATCCCCCAAGGGGGAAGCTATGTAGGAGAATAAAGCGAAGATTATGTTGTTCTTTTTTGGAGCCAGCATTTGATTCTTTGGTCATCATCGTTGTGTCACTCACTTTTACCGCATACCTTTGCTCAAAATTACAGACCCTTTTATTAACCTCCATTTAGAAAATCGTATGTTAGATAAAATAAAAAATATTGTGCAATCTTCCATCAATGTAAAACAGGATGTTTTGCAAAACGAGGAATTACTGCAAACAGTGCAGGAATGTATTGCCGTAATTGTACATGCTTTTAAAAACGGTAACAAAGTTTTGTTTTGCGGTAATGGCGGAAGTGCCGCAGATGCTCAACATCTTGCTGCGGAATTCAGCGGTCGTTTTTATACAGACAGGGATGCATTGCCTGCAGAAGCCCTGCATTGCAACTCATCGTACCTTACTGCTGTGGCAAACGATTACAGTTATGATGTCATCTATTCCCGTTTAATAAAAGGCATTGGCAACAAAGGCGATGTATTGGTTGGCCTGAGCACATCAGGTAACAGCGCAAATATTTACAATGCTTTTGAAGTAGCCAAAGAAAAAGGCATGACCACCATTGCATTTACAGGCGCAACCGGCGGAACTTTAAAAGTGCTTGCTGATTATTTACTTAATGTTCCATCAACCGATACGCCACGCATTCAGGAAAGCCATATCATGCTGGGGCATATTATTTGTCAGTTGGTGGAGGCTGAATATTTCAAAACCCCCTCCGCCCCCTGAAGGGGGAACCTGAGTCTGATGGTTTATATTATCAAAATATATAAACTGCTTACATAATTGACAGTGCTTGAAAACAATGAAGTCAAAAGCTCCTCCGCCAGCTGGCGGAGGCGGGGGG
>JANOVD010000289.1:0-7723 GCA_031417255.1 Chitinophagaceae bacterium | reverse complement strand
ATTACTTCCATTTCTGCAACAGGAGTTTCGGTCAAGTCAGCTACAATTGTTTCCATGGTAGAAGGCTTCGACATTTCAGGACCATCGCCTGAAGGCTGATTATTTTGACCGTCTTCACCTTCGTAGGGCGTATCATGATTAAAAGCATCAAAATCAAAGTCGGGCATTAATTCTGTTTTTACATAATCAATTGCTTCACCCAATCCTTTAATAAATTTGTTGAAATCTTCTTTGTACAGGAAGATCTTATGCCTGTCGTACCCGTCTGAATCAAAACGTTTGCGGCTTTCTGTAATAGTTAAATAAAAATCATTGCCACGGGTTTCTCTTACATCAAAAAAGTAAGTTCTGCGTTTTCCGGCCCTGATGCGTTTACTGTAAACACTTTCTATTTTCTTTTCGTTGTTGTCGTACGCCACTTGTTTTAGTTTTAGTTTATTAACGATTGCCCAATATGGGCGAAGCAAAGATAAAATTGTTTTCCAATCTACAAAAAGATAATTGGCAATGAGCAATGAGCAATGTGAAATTGAAAAAACAAATGCGTCTTTGCATATTGCCAGGTGCCTATTGCATATTTTTTATGTCCTGCTCCTGCTGCCGTTTGTACATGTCGGCATAGTAACCGTTTAAATTCAGTAATTCCTGGTGTTTACCCTGTTCAACAATTTTTCCTTCATCCAAAACAATGATCTTGTCAAATTCAAACAGCGAAAAAATGCGGTGGGTGATGATCACTGCTGTTTTATCGTTTAAAAACCGGTATAAATTACCAATGATCTCTTTCTCTGTTCTAGCATCAACTGCACTTAGGCAATCATCAAAAATTACAATTTTCGGATCTTTAATTAAGGCTCGGGCAATAGAAATGCGTTGTTTTTGTCCGCCACTTAAAGTTACTCCCCGCTCACCAATCATCGTATCATAACCCAGTAGAAATTTTTCTATCTCATTATGAATGCTTGCCAGTTTTGCAGCCTGAATTACCGCTTCATCAGTTGCATCGTCAATTCCAAACCGGATATTATTTCGTACAGTTTCGCTGAATAAAAATACATCCTGTGGCACATAACTTATCTGAAGCCTCAGTGATTGAATATCAAATTTATTGATGGGAATACCATCGTAAGCAATCATTCCTTTTTGCGGCTCGTACATATGCAGCAGTAATTGGGCTACGGTTGATTTGCCTGAACCGGTTCTTCCTACAACTGCAATCTTATCTCCTTTATTTATTTGCAGCGAAAAATCTTTTAGCGCATGAATACCGGTATGCGGATAAATAAAATCAACATTAGTAAGGGTAATATTTCCATAAAGATCATTTTGTACAGGAACCGCATCATTTTTTATGGTTGGCTCGGTATGTAAAAACTCGTTGATCCTTCTTTGCGAAGTAACTGCACGCTGTGTCATACTGGCTGTCCAGCCAATTGCGCTTACCGGAAAAGTGAGCATTTGAATATACATTACAAACTCTGCAATCCGCCCCACGTTTGCCCCTTCAACATTATTAACCACATCAAGGCTGCCAACCATAATTGTGATAAGTGTACTTAACCCGATCAGCAATGCCATGCTCGGAAAATAAATGGCTTCTGTTTTTGCAAGGCTCAATGCATTGTGCCGGTAATCTTCGCTGTTCTTTTTAAAAAATCCCAGCATGGCCTTTTCCTGTACAAATGATTTTATAACCCTGATACCTGAAAAAGATTCTTGTGCATTGGTGGTTAAATCGCTTAATAAAGATTGAATGCGTTCGCTTTTTTTATTGATGATTGTATTAACGAAGTATATAGCAATAGCTAAGACCGGTAATGGCGCCAAAGCTACCAGCGTAAGTTTTGGGCTTGCCTTAAACATAAAATATATGCTGAAACCCAGTACCGCAGCCAGGTTTATAAAATACATGATGGCGGGGCCGGTGTACATGCGTACTTTACTTACATCATCTGCAATGCGGTTCATCAAATCGCCGGTGCTGTGTGTTTTGTAAAAATTTGTATCCAGTTGCTGGTAATGGGCAAATATTTCATTCTTCTGGTCGTACTCAATATGCCGGCTCATTACAATAATGGTTTGCCGCATCAGGAACATAAAAAAACCACTGATGATGGCAATGATAAATAAGGTAATGCCGGCATACAGTATTTTGTTGGAGGGATTATCTTCAAACTTTGCAATTACTTCCCGTACAGCAAAATCATAATTCTTTTCACTTTTTTTAATGTCAATTGCATTTGCATCAGGAGATTTAATGGATTGAACAACGGTATTAACCACATACCCGGTAAGCTGCGGTGCCAGTATGCGGAAATAATTGGTGAGTACAACAAAAACGAACCCGAGCATAAAATGCCAGCGGTATTTCCAAAAATATTTATTTAGGGAGGAAAGATGTTTCATTGATGATGCAAAGATAAAATAACCCGCCGTAAAAAACGGCGGGTTAATTTAAAATAGATTTCTCTCCCGATAGTTATCGGGATCGAAATGACAAAGTGTTTATTTTTTCTTCAACACCACTTTTGCCTGGCTCAGTTTATAGGCCGGTTCTAAAAATGCAATATAATCAGGCCATGTTTCCTTTTTATCAAATGTATTTTTATAAACCTTTTTGGTTGTTATTAATAACTTATTGTCGGTTACTGTTGCGCTGCTGATAAAGGTTCCGCTGCTGTTATCAATATTCATATTCAGGTCCTGCAGGCCATCAACTGAAAAACCTTCGGGAATTATGATCGTTATGCTGTTTTCTATTGTAACTGCCGATGGTATAAAAATATCGGTCTGCCTTTCTTTCATTTCTGTGGGTTCAAGCTTTAGCTGCCCTCCTATCAGTTTGCCTGCTTCAAAAATGTAATTTTTTCCGGCTTTGCTGATGAGTTTTTTTAAACTGAATTTTTCTTTATACTGCAGCATGGCATTATCTCCGGTACGGCCATTCTGTAATAATTCAAAGTCGGTATATTTGTCAACATCCACTTCATCACTTTTCAATATTTTTTCAAATAATTCCTTGCGTTCTTTTATTTGTTCATCTTTGTCGGCATATTCATACTTATTATTTACCGGTGCGGGGGTTTCATTTTTTTTGCTTTTGGTTATCGGTTCGGCATAATATTTTTCAAAATCTATATTCAGGTATTCTCTGTCTAAATTTGCTTTACCAATCAGATCTGATTTTTGTGTACCGGTGTAAGAGCTGGTTCTTTCTACATCAATAACTTCCATCGCCCCGGTAAAATTCACCGTGTATTCTTCTTTTGAAAGATTTAATGTGGCCGGTGTTGGCGGCACCGTTGCTTTATAATAACTGTCAACTTCATCAAACCTGATGCTCATGCCTTCTGCATTTTCCAGATAGGAATGCGGCGTACCAAATGCATCAAAATTATTAAGCGCTTCCAGGAAATATGCTTTTTCTTTAAGTTTAATCCGCATTACAAAATCCAGTTCTTCCATAAAAATGGCATCACGCCAGGTGCCCAGTTTACGGGGTACGTATACAAACAATTCCGACTCTATGCCCTGCGCTTTCAGTGCCAAACGAAATGCTGTTGAAAAAGTTACCGCATTCATCCTGATCTCATCTTCCTTTGCTTCTTTCTTTACTTCTTTGGCTTCGGCTTTCAGTATTTTTTTATATAATTTTTTACCGGTAAAATATTTTTCCAGTTCGGAATGCACCGGTCCCTTGTAATACATTTCTAAAAAAACTTTGCGCAGGCAATAATAACTTTCTTTAACAATGTCGGCATCGGTTTTTAAAATGCCATCAGCTTTTTTCTTGGTTAAATATTGTGTTGTATAAGCTACAAGCGATGTAACAACAGGCGTGGTATATAATGCAGCGCCTACATATCCTTTGTACACTTTTTCATAATCCAGCCCCGAGCGGTCTACAGTGGCTTCGCCCAGGGTTCTGTCTCCGGCATCATAATCTAAAAACACCACACGGAATTTTACACTCGGCGTACTTCTCAGCGAATAACTCCAGCGTTCATCAATTGATTTTTCACGATCCTTATCCAGGAAAAAATAGCTGAGGTACGATTCTCTTTCACCATAAACAGATGCTTTACCATCAAACTTAAGATTGGGTGCGCCATTATAACTGCGGTACTTTACCTTCATACCATTGGCCATAGTAAAACGATACTGCTGGTATAATGTAGGATAATTGTTTGAGAGTGAAAATATGAATGGCGTAAAGTTTATGCCTTCCGTTTTCATGTCCCAATCGAGGGTGGAGTTGATGGTATAATCAATAATATCGCCAACTTCCAGGTCGGGTATTGCAATTTTCCATGACTTAACTTTCAGCTTAAAATAAATGGGTTTGTAAATATCCGGAATATCCTGTTCCTCTTCAATAGCGCTTTTCATATCTATATCAACCTTTTTACCATCGCTCTTAATCACAGTATAAACGGCTTTGCCATCGGCCCCAATGGTTACATAAAAAAATGTTGAAAATTTTTCAACTGCATTTTTATCCTGCAACTTAATGCGCTTGTGCACATACTCTTTTATATTTACACCGGCAGTGGTTTTGCCCCTTAAAACCTGGCGCTTAAATAAATACTCCTCTTTCATACCAATAATAACCGCACTTTCATTTTTCCATTTATCAGGTATGGCAGTTACATTAAATTCATCTTCAACTTTTTCGCCTATTGAAGGTGTTTGTGCAAAAGAAATTGCCGGTAAAATCACAGCAAGAAAAAAAATAAGGTATTTGCGGATCATATAATTCAGTTTGATTTTTATTTTGTTAATACTACCTGATCGTTGTAAAATTTATTGATCTCAGCAATAAAAGCATTCCAGCCTGCAAAATCTACTTTCTTTAAAATGGGTTTGCTGATACTTATTTTTTTGCTGTACACAATACTGTTTCCTTTGCTTACATATGAACCCTCAAACGACCAGGAAGGCGTAATTTTTTTAAATGCTGTGGGCAAATAATCAACTTTATATCCGGCCGGAACCGTTAATTCGGTTTGGGTTGATAAATAATATTTTTGATTAAATTCGTAATCATTTTTTCTGTCAGCCTCCATTTCAAGATTGCTGAATTCTTTTTCCCAATCCAAAACCACGTACAGTTCATTGCCTGTTTTGGTAACCTGGTTATTGGCTTTAAAATCAAACTTTAACTGCAGCGGTTTTTGCCGATCGTTAAAATCTGAATTGCTGATGTTTGACACTTCAATATTATTGTTATTGCTCCTGGCAAAATCAGCAAGGCTCTCGGCTTTCTTATTGTTTTTAATGGCAGCATAAGCACTTTGTGCCGAAATTTTTGATTCGCCATTGTACTCCGTTACCGCATTTCCCGAAAGTTGTGTTTCATTGATGGTTACTTTGTTGGTAACGTTTACTTTATTTCTTTCGGCAGCAAATTCGGGTATTTTATCAATGATGTGATTTTTCCCGTCTTCAATCAGCACCTGTTTGCCCTGTATGCGTTGTGCGTAATCATTCAGGGCAATATATTCTTCTGTTCCATCCAGGAAAAAACGTTTGCCGTTTAAAATGACGGTACAAATCATATGATTATCTACTGCCAAAGAAGGCAATGAATAATCATAAGGCAGATCGGATGTGCCTATCCAGGTAAGCCTTGCATCAAAACCAGCAATGTTGAGCATGTTTTTTAAAAGGTTTGCCTTGCCCTTGCAATCGCCGTATTTCTTTTTTAAAACATTTTGTGCTGCATCGGGCTTAAAACCCATGATGCCATTTTCAAAAGCGATGTAACGGATATTATCCTGCACCCAGTAAAAAAGGGTTTCTACTTTTTCCTGGTCGGTTTTTTTGTTGGCGGTAAGTTCTGCTACTTTGGTTTTAAGCTCGTCGGGTTTATCGCCTATTTCGGCACAAATGGTACTGTACCAGCCGTACAGGTCTTTTACAGATTCAAATAACACAGTGCGTTTGCCGGTTTCGGTAAAAGCTTTTGTAACACAAATAATATGAGGGTAGCTGATGGCATGATTGGGAGAATGTGTTTCTCTTTTGTAAGCCTGCGTATTTGTTATTCTGAATGTAATTTTTGTAATATCGCCGTCTTTTACGGTTGTTTTTTGAATGTTGTGGCCTTCAAAATTAAATTCACGCAGGTCAACTTCAAGCCAGGCCGGTATATTAAACTGTACAATTCTTTCAACAACCGGATAGCGCTGTAAAAAATAAAAGGATGTAAGATATTTTACATCATGGTAGATTTCATTGAAAGTATAGTTAAACGGTTTCCCTTTTTCTGCCAGTGGAAATTTAATGATACATAATTTGGTATCGTTGTGAAAAATATTTTCGCTGCTGTAATCTCCACATTGCTTTTGTATGCTTACCTCTTTTTTATCGGGATTTAAAACTTTTATATTTTCAAGCGACAATTCATCGTTGTAAAAAAGCCCGTCTTCATATTTCAGAAAATCCTTTACAGGAACCAGCACGGTTTCGGAAGATACGGTTGCCTTTACTTTTGGCTCGCCGGCAGCCGCAGTCGGGTTCAGTGTAAAATCAATCACTTCTTTAAACAGATTTGCAATCACTTCTTCTTTGGGAAATGTGTTTTTCCATTCCGGAATTTTATCTGTAAAACCGGTTTGGGCATTGCTGCTGAAAAAGATGCAAAAAAATAAGATAGTTATTAAAGGCCGTAGGTTAGGGTATATGAATTTCATCAAATAGGTAATTTTAAAATCCAAATTATCTAATTTTTGTGATATAGGAGGTTAATTGAGAAAATATATGAAAAGTATGGCTAAACGGTGATAAAAACACAAAAGCCGCTATAAAGTTCATTTTAAGCGGCTTGTAATATAAAAGAAAAACCCTCCGTCGCTGAAGCTATGGAGGGTAAAGCGGAGAGAGAGGGATTCGACTTGCCCTCCGTAGCTTCAGCGAAGGAGGGGTTCTTTACACAAGGTGTTTATTCCTAAAAGCAATACCAGAACCTGATTTTAAATATTTTTCAAATTCAAAAGCTTTAGTCTTATCTGTAAAAACACAATGAAAGGCCAGTTTAACGGGAAGTTTATTTTTAGTTGAATCTACATACCCTTTTTGGTGCCTGATTAAACGGTCTTCAAGATTATTGGTGCAACCGGTATAGTAAGTGCCATCATTACACAAAAGGATATAAACTATCTGTTGCATATAAATACTTATAAAAAACCCTCCGTCGCTGAAGCTATGGAGGGTAAAGCGGAGAGAGAGGGATTCGAACCCCCGGAAACTTGCGCTTCAACGGTTTTCAAGACCGCCGCATTCGACCGCTCTGCCATCTCTCCGGCGCAAAAGTAAGCTTACAGGGTTTTTATTCCAAAAATTTCAGGAAACTATTTGATCGGGAGATTTTTCTTTTACAACCACAAGGTCCTTTAACGCAACAGTGATGGGCATTACACCAACCTGCAGCACTGCTTTTTTTCCTCGAATTTCTTTTACAATACCAACCTGGCGGTTTTGATTCATCCTTACTTTAACTCCTGGTTTAATTTCTTCACCGGTCTCTTCAAACTTTTCGTTAAGTTTTTTCTGTTGCTTTTCGGTGGTCATCTTTTCTTTTTGCTGAAAAAGGAGTGCATGTATCATTTTTACCACTTTGTCCTTATCATCAGTTTTACGCCACTCAATTACCATGGCTTTTAAACGCCTTTCCATATCTTTCAGGTAAATGATCTTATCGGCAGCGATCCTGTTCTGCAAT
>JANOVD010000288.1:0-11005 GCA_031417255.1 Chitinophagaceae bacterium | reverse complement strand
GCCAAAAAGAATTTTTGCGCCCACTGGGTACCGAAGGCCAGTTAATTGGATACAAAGGCAGAAAGCCATATAATACCCTGGCCCTGTGTATTCCGTTAGGGGTTGGTATAAAATATAACCTGAGTGATAAGTTCAACTTTTCAATTGAAGTAGCTCACCGTTTTACCGGCACAGATTACCTGGATGATGTAAGTACTACTTTTATCGGCGCCGGCAATTTTACACCATTATCTACAGCAGCATTATTGCAGGACCGTTCGGTTGAAATAGAACCACTTAATCCTCTGGGTGTAGAAGGAAGACAACGTGGCTGGAGTAAACAAAAAGATCAATACATAATTGCAGAAATTGGCATAACCTATAATATCAGCACTTACCGGTGCCCGACTGCCAAATAGATAAATCAAAATTTTAAAATAATTTTTGATTTATAAATAAATCTATTACTTTTACATCACCCCTCAAGTAAAGCTGGTATAATCATATCCGCTGTTTCCATCCAAAGAATAACAAAGTAAAGATCCTTATCATTCTGTGATGAGACCATAGTTTTAATCAGTAATTAACTAAACTATGGCGTTCATTCGCAACTGCTTTGTTACAGGGGTAACCATGCTGTGTGTATTGTTTACAAATGCGCAAACAGTAAGTTATCCGCTACAGTCATCTCAATTGTTGAAATCAACAGCTGAAGATGCCGCCATGCTTTTTCAAAAAGCGGTGCCAGGTAGTCAATTTTCCCTTTCAGCATATACAGGTTTACCACAAACAGGTATAATATTTATATATGATTCTACCATTTCACACAACCAAATGTGCAGGGTGGAAAGCGATGGTCTTAGTTTTATTAAATTTTCTGCTTCGCAGGATAATGGCCTCTGTTTTGGCTTTTATAAGTATTTACAAAACCTGGGATTCAGATTTTATCAACCGGGTACTGCCTGGGAAATTATTCCATCGCTTTCTTCTGCATATCGCAAAATGGACAGTGTGTACAGTACAAATGTTAAGTACAACAGTTGGTTTATAAGTGGAGGCCACAACCGATGGGTAATGGATAATAACAACAACTATGCATGGGATACCTATTTTGGAGAAAACGGACATAACTGGGCCTTGTATCAGCGCCGCAATGGAATGACCGGCCAATACCGGTTTGCCGGACATAGAAGCGATATTATAAGTGGCAGCAATCTTTCAACCTGGCAAAATAATCCCTGTTATATTGCCTGTAATAATAATTCAAGGGTGGTTAATGCACAATCGGTACCCGATATAAACAATGTTGCTGCCATGCAACTTTGGTCAGCAACAATTGAACAAAAATATACTGCTTACAGAAACATTATAACAGCTAATGCAGGTTTATATGTAAATCAGTTTCGAAATTTTAATTACAGCAATTATAATGTTGGTATTGAAGTGCCTGATGGTGCCCTGTGGGGTAACACGAAAGATAACCAGGGCTGCACAAATGCAGGTTACGACAAAGAGAGTGATCAAAATCTTACTTTGGCAAATTATACAGCGCAAAAAATAGGAAGTAAATATCCCAATCTTAATTTTCAGCTGTATGCTTATTCCACACATGCCGATATCCCATCGGCAAATATTCCAATACACGAAAAGCTGGATATTCAGTTAGTACCCACCGTGTATCAACATTTAACCAGTACAAACGGTTTACGTAAGCGCTGGTATAGCCGCACAAAAAATATATCGGAGTATAATTATTTAAACCTGTCTGACTGGAGTGGCGAAACCCCCGAATTTTATTTGGATGAGTTTAAAACAACGGTGCAAATAGCAAAAGAAAAAAATAGTCAGGGTTTATTGTGGGAAGCCTCACCAGCCAAGTTTGCAAGCCTACCTTACTTATTGGCAGCAAATAAAAGTTTAAAAGATGATAAAACTATTGATAACACCCTGGTTGAATTTTGTGATAACATGTTTGCAGACGCAGGCAAAATTATTTATAAACTGTTGCAATTATGGACAGATAGAACCAACCTGACCGGGGGCATATCTAACCGGTATAAAATGCCGTTGTATTTTCAAATGGTTAGTGATGCTGAACAAAAAATTATTAATGAACCAGCAATTGTAAAAGAAAGATTACGGGAATTAAAAGCTTACCTGCATTACATGACACTGTATTACGATTGGGCAGGTGACCAGCGGTCAAATAATGCAAAGACTGATAAAGCCGCTGCTTTATGCCTTTACCTGGCAAAGATCAACAAAATGCAATTGGTTAACAGCTACTATATGATTGCTACTGTTACATCCAGGTACACAAACAACAGTAATTTTTTTCAGCAATACAATTATACAAACGGTACGGCTTATCAAAATGGAAACCTGCCGTTAATAACTGCTGATGAAATTGAAAATGATTTCAGGAACAATCTTGCAAAATTCAGTAACAGCATCAGCAATTATAAATTTCAATCAGCTTCTGATATCAGCAACCGCATGGAACCGGCAGGTTTAAATCCGCTTAAAAATATAAAAGTAAAATTGAACTATACCAACGGAATGGATTATTATAACCGTAGTGAGTTTTTTATAAAAGCGCCGGCGGCAGGTAGCTTTACAATTAATTACAGCCCTGTATTTGATATGCCTGATAAGGGTTACATCAATTTTACGGTAGAATCATGTGATAAGGCTTTACAAATTGTAGAAGATTTTTCGATAGATAGAAATGCAAAAGACGGCAGCTTAAAAGTCAATTTACCATCAGCAGGTGTTTATAAAATGACGGTTTCTTCCAAATACAAATCTTCAGTTACACTGGATATCAATACCAATAAAAACAGCTTTTACAAAAGCGGGGCATTTTTTGGAAAGGCAACCGAATTGTATCAAAACAATACAGATATACCGGGCTATTTTTATATCCCAACCGGTATCAGTAAAGTGTATTTCAGTTTGGGAAACAGTAATCCGGCCGGAACCGGTTTTGCTTCAGCAGAAAAAATAAATAACGCATTTGCCATACAGGATAATAATGGAAAAACATTAACAGCACGATTTGTAACCCCCACCGATTCTGCTTTGTTTTATTTGGAAATACCCGCAACAGCCATTGGTAAATTTTGCAGAGTAACAAAAAAAGGAAATTATGACCTGGTATTTTCCAATATCAGTAATTATTTGTGGTATGCACAACCCAGGCCGCTGCCCTGCAGCAATGCCGATTTTACCATTGCCTCTATTAACAAAAAAGGGAATTGTATTACCCAATTAACAACTGTATCCAATTCGGGTAGCTTTGAATGGGAAGTTACTGATTTAGGCAAAACCTATACGTACAGTAATCAACGGGTAATTGAATTGCCCGATTACAGTTCGCCAAATGCAGTTGTTACTTTAATGAATGGAACAAACTGCAGCATTACAAAAAAGCTTAGTGATGATGAAAAGTTTTTGAAATCAAAACAGGCATGTGCAAGCGGTGCCGGCATACCGGAAACCGCCGTTGTTCCGGTTGTTTACCCTAACCCTTCAGCAGGTATTTTTAAGTTTATGCAAAACGGAGCCGAAGTTGTTGCAAGCCAGGTTTCTATAACAAATGCCCAGGGTAATACTATTGCTGTATTATACAACAGTAAGCAGTTTAACATCAGCAATGTTACTGCAGGTTTGTATTGGTATAAAATTGTAGTAAACGGTAAAGAGTTTTCAGGAAAAATAGTTAAGCTATAAGATTTGAGCTAAAAAGCATATTCCAACTAAAATTTATTACTTTTGCACCCCCAAGTCAGGCCCTGAGCCTGACTACTCATTTTTAGTATTTATGAGCCTTAAGGATAATATTGATATGCAACGTTTGCCAAGCCACATTGCCATCATAATGGATGGCAACGGAAGATGGGCAAAAGAAAAAGGCGAGGATCGCCTTTTTGGCCACCTGCATGGGGTAGAGAGTGTACGTAATGTTGTAGAAGGTGCTGCAGAATTAGGTATCAAATATTTAACATTGTATGCATTCAGCACCGAAAATTGGGACAGGCCCGAGTATGAAGTATCGGGGCTGATGGAACTGTTGGTTGATACTATTCATAATGAAGTACCAACACTTAATAAAAACAATATCAAACTGCACGTTATTGGCGATATAAATATGTTGCCTGATGCAGCTAAAAACGAATTGCACGAAGCTTTGAACGAAACCAGTACCAATACAGGCCTTAATTTAATAATGGCACTTAGTTACAGCAGCCGCTGGGAAATTGCAGAAGCTGTAAAACAAATTGCAGCCGATGTTACTACCGGAAAACTGCTGCAAGCCGATATTACACAGAAAACAATAGATAATTATCTGGCCACAAAAGCTTTTCCCGACCCCGAACTGATGATAAGAACAAGCGGCGAATACAGGATAAGTAACTTTTTATTGTATCAGCTGGCCTATGCCGAACTGTATTTTACCAATACGCTTTGGCCCGATTTCAGAAAAGAAAACCTGTATGCTGCCATAATAGACTTTCAAAGCCGTGAACGCAGATTTGGTAAAACCGGAGAGCAGATAAAAAAGGAAGAATCTACAAATTAGCAGAGTGCTTAAAGTCCTTCTCCTTTAGGAGAAGCCTGCCTGTCGGCAGACAGGGATTTAGGATGAGGTGGTAAAACCGGTGAGCAGATAAAAGACAAAGAAGCAACCGGTTGAAAACCAATTGAAAACCGGTACAGATATAGTTTTAACATCTTTCTTCATTATAACCAATGATTTAGGATGAGGTTAACAAATAGTTTTAATTAATGGGCTTAATTTGCCGCACAAAAACAAACTGAATGCAGAGGATTTACAAAGGAATTTTTATTATTGTTACGGTTTTAGGTATCAGCCAGTTTGTTTCGGCACAGGGGATTTCGGTTAATCCCGAACTGGAGGGCATATTTACTTCAAAAACACCCAAAGAATATAACATTGCAGGCATTACCGTTACCGGCTCCAGAGCATTTGATGCCAACCTCATAATTTCCATATCGGGCATGGCTGTTGGCGATAAAGTTATCATACCCGGCACCGATGTTTTTGGAAAAGCCATTGCCAAACTCTGGCGTCAAAGCCTTATTTCCAACATTGAAATTTCTTTAACCAAACTGGAAGGAAGAGATTTATACATTGAATTTGCAATAACCGAAAGACCCCGTTTAGCCAGTTTTAAATTTGAAGGAATTAAAAAAGGCGAAAGAGATGACCTGGAAACCAAAGTGCCATTGGTAAAAGACAGGGTGGTTACAGAAAATATGAAACTGAGTGCTATTGAAGCTATCCGTAAATTTTATCATGCTAAAGCATATCGTAATGTAGAAATACAGCTAAGAGAAGAACCGGCACCTGCTTTAAACAATGCTGTTACAATAGTTTTTGTTATTAAAAAAGGACAAAAAGTAAGGGTAAACTCCATCAACTTTAGTGGCAATGAAAGTATAGCCGACCAAAAGCTGAAAAAGCAAATGAAAGGCACCAAGGAAATGAACCGTATTACTTTGTTTCCGGTTGTTATTAAAAACCCTTTTGGCGATACCGTAACCAAGCCTCTGTTTAAAGATTATATTAAAGACATCGGATTCATGTCCATTACCAAAACAAGGGATTACGTAGATCCTTATTTCAGGATAAGGGGTTTCAGCGGCGCTAAATTCAACGAAGTAAAATATATTGAGGATAAAGAAAAAGTGCTGGATTTTTATAACTCACGAGGATACAGGGATGCGGTGATTCTTAAGGATACACCGATTTTAGACGAACGTAATAACCTTAATCTTTTTATTAAAGTAAGTGAAGGCCGGCAATATTATTTTGGAAATATAGTTTGGCGTGGCAATACCAAATACACCGACTCGATATTGAATACTGTTTTAGGAATTAGAAAAGGCGATGTATATAATCTTGATATTTTAAACAAACGGTTGGGCAAACAGTTATCTGCCGAAGGCGCAGATATAGGAAGTATTTATATGGATGATGGATATCTTTTTTTTAACGTAGATCCTGTTGAAACCGCTGTTTATAACGATACCATTGATTTTGAATTACGCATGCGGGAAGGCCCCCAGGCTGTTTATGGTAACATTACCATCTCGGGCAATAAAAAAACCAAAGACTATGTAATACGCCGTGAGTTAAGAACCATTCCCGGAGAAAAATTCAGCCGTTCAGATATTATACGTACCCAGCGTGAACTGGGGCAGCTTGGATTTATTGATGCAGAAAAAATTAACCCGCAGGTGGTACCCAATGCCGAAAACGGAACTGTTGATATTAACTGGGGCATTGAGGAAAAATCGGGCGACCAACTGGAACTTTCTGCAGGATTTGGCGGAGGTATTGGTTTAACCGGAACTTTGGGTGTATCGTTTAATAATTTTTCGATAAAAAATATTACAAAAAGATCTACATGGGACCCTTTACCATCAGGCGACGGACAGAAACTAAGTGCAAGGATACAATCAAACGGAAAGGCATTCCGTTCATACAATTTCTCATTTACCGAACCTTGGTTAGGAGGAAAAAAACGTAATTCATTTACCATTGGATATTCGAATACGAAGTATGCAAATGCGTATGACGCTTTTGGCAGATATTGCAGAACCTGCGGCGATACATCTTTTGTAAAAACTGCCAGTTTCAATATTTCTTTAGGTAAGCAGTTAAAATGGCCCGATGATTATTTTAACCTGATATACTCACTAAATGTGCAGCGGTATAAACTTAAAAATTACGACAATATTTTCCAGGGTATCAGAAATGGTACATCAACAAATATCAGTTTAAAAATTGCATTGGTTCGTAGCTCATCGGGGCCCAATCCAATTTTTCCAACAACAGGTTCTAACTTTATGTTAAGCGGCCAGTTTACATTGCCTTATTCTTTGCTGGGTATTACATCAGCCTCAACAAATAATTATAAACTACCCGAATTTCATAAATGGCGTATGAATGCCGAATGGTATGTGCCAATTGGTATGGCCCGGGGAGAAGAAAAAAATAAGCAGTTTGTATTAAAGATTGCCGCCAAATATGGGTTTGTGGGCAAGTATAATAAAAACCTGGCTATCTCTCCATTCGAGCGTTTTCAACTGGGAGATGCCGGCCTGAGTAATAATTTTGCACTGTTGGGATATGATATTATTGCACACCGTGGATACCCGGTGTACGATAAATCAAATCCAAGAATTAATCCTGACGGGATAACACCTTCTGAGTTTTTTACTATTTTTAATAAATATACCATGGAGCTGCGTTACCCGTTCAGCACCAGTGCCGGTAGTACAATATATGGTTTGGCATTTTTTGAAGCAGCAAACGGGTGGTACGATTTTAAAAATTATAACCCTTTTAAACTGCGCCGTTCGGCGGGTGTTGGCTTACGCTTTTTCCTGCCTATGTTTGGTTTGCTGGGATTTGATTATGGTATTGGATTTGACAGGTATAACAATACAAGTGGTTTAAAAGGTGCAGCCAAATTTACATTTATGCTGGGCCAGGAACCGGAATAGGATTTTAGTCCCGATAGCTATCGGGAGATTTACGATTTTAGATTGTAAAGCATTATCTTAATTTGCACAATAATAAAAATTTGAAATTATGAAAAAACTCTTAATTCTTTCTACTTGCTTCTTATTACTTGCTACCGTTTCCAACGCACAACGTTATGCAGTTATAGATTCTAAATATATTTTAGATAAACTGCCCGAGTATAAAGAAGCACAAAAACTGCTTGACCAGTTCAGCGAACAATGGCAACAGGAAGTTGATCAAAAGCAGGCGCTGATGGATAAGATGTATAAAGAATATGAAGCCGAGCAGGTAATGCTTAGTGATGTTTTGAAAAAGAAAAGGGAAGACGAATTGTACAACAAGGAAAAAGAACTGCGTGACCTGCAAAAAAAGCGCTTTGGTTTTGAAGGAGACCTATATAAAAAAAGGCAGGAACTGATAAAACCCATACAAGACAGGGTTTATAATGCAGTACAAAAACTGGCAACAGATAAACAATATGACTTTATTTTGGATAAAAGTGAAGGGATTACCGTTATCTTTGCCGACCCAAAACTTGATAAGAGCGCAGATATTATCAGGAATTTGGGTGTTAAATAAAAGATAATAGCACAGTTTGGTGCAACTTTTGTCTTAAAAAACAATCTTAGTAAACAACTAAATCAAATAAATATTAAAACAACAATGAAAAAATTATTATTAGGAGCTGTGATGGCGTTAGGATTCTTTAGTGCCTCAGCGCAAACAAAGATCGGTTATATTAATACCGATGAATTAATGAGTATTATGCCCGAAGCCGCAAAAGTAAATACTGAATTAAACGAATACCAGGCTTCTTTACAACAACTGGGACAAACACTAACGATTGATGCGGATAAAAAAAGAGATCAATACTTTTTGGATTCTTTAAAGTTAACCCCAAGCATGAAAGAAATCAGAAGGAACGAACTGGTTACCTTATATACAAGGTTGCAGAACTTTGACCAGGAAGCCCAGGAAAAAGCACAGAAATATGCACAGGATAAAATTGCACCTGTACGTGCAAGAGCTTTGGAAGCTATTAAAACTGTAGCCAGAGAAAAAGGATATACTTATGTTATAGATGATGCAACCAATGCATTATTGGTTATGCCTCTGGGAGATGACCTATTGCCTGCAGTTAAAACAAAACTGGGTATTAAAGATCCTGTACCGGCAACAAACAAGCCAGGCGGCAATTAAATTTTTATGCTTCATGACGGTTTCAAACCGTGTGACACATAAAGAAATGTATAAAAGCCTCCCGTCCACGATAGCTATCGGATTCGGGAGGTTTTGTTATTTTTAATAAAATGAAGCAACAACCCATAGGTATATTTGACAGTGGTTATGGCGGTTTAACTGTTTTAAAAGAAATTACAGCTAAACTGCCAGAGTACGATTATATCTACTTAGGCGATAATGCCCGTTCGCCATACGGCACCCGTAGTTTTGAAACAGTTTATGAATACACCCTTGAAAGTGTAAAATGGCTATTTAACCAGGGCTGCCCGCTGGTGATATTGGCATGTAATACAGCCTCTGCAAAAGCCTTGCGTTCCATCCAGCAAAACGATCTGAATAAAATTGATGCCACTAAAAGAGTTTTAGGTGTAATCAGGCCAACAACAGAAATCATCGGCCGGTTTACAAAAACCGGTAATGTGGGTATATTAGCAACAAACGGAACGGTAATTTCAAACTCTTACCCTATAGAGATACAAAAATTCTATCCTGATATTAATGTCTTTCAGGAAGCCTGCCCGATGTGGGTACCGCTGGTTGAGAATAATGAGTATAACAGCCCTGGAGCCGATTATTTCATCCAAAAAAATATCAATAACCTGCTGCAGCAATCGGGCAGTATTGATACTATTTTACTGGCCTGTACCCATTATCCTTTGTTGATGGAAAAGATAAAAAAAGCGGTTCCGGCTAATATAACTGTCTTATCGCAGGGAGAAATTGTTGCAAACAGCCTTAAACAGTATTTGCAAAAACATACCGAAATAGAAGAAAACTGCAGCAAAAATGGTCAAATCTCCTTTTTTACTACTGATTCAGCCGAAGACTTCGACAGCCATGCAGCCATTTTCTATGGTAAGCCTGTAAAATCAACACATTTGAACTTATTGAAGTAAAAAATCTAAAATCTGCTCCCGATAATTATAGGGACTAAAATCAAAAAATTTCCCCTACTTTTGCCGTCCTTTCACAAACAGCAGGGATGGTGCCTTGTTGAGTGTAACTAAAAATGAAATTGGAAATTAATTTGTAATAGCATCTTGATTTTTGAATTAGTCCGAAGGACTAAAAGAAAATCTTAGATGATATTATGCCGATAGGAAAGTTATCAGATTTAAATACTTTTCAATCGGTATTAAAGGAAAAAACGTAAACAATGCCAGGTAAAAAAAGAACCTATCAACCGCACAAGCGCCGCAGAAAATCTGTACATGGTTTTCGCCAACGTATGCAAACTGCCAATGGCCGCAAGGTATTGGCAAGCCGCAGAAAAAAGGGACGTCATAGTCTGACTGTTTCCAGCGAACACGGTGATAAAAAATAAGATCGCCTGATTCTCCTAATGGAGATCCGGTTAAAATAATTCAGTCCCCCGATTTGTCGGGGGACTTTTTTACTTGTACTATTTAGCTCATTAGTATTTAAAAATTAATGCAGGCTGCATTATGAGCGATGTAGTAATTTTAGAGAATTGAATCCTAAACAACGATATACTTTTAAAAAAGACGAAAAGCTTAAGAGCCGCAAAACAATTGAGCAATTGTTTACGGATGGAAACTCGTTTTCCAATTTTCCTTTCAGGGTGTTATGGAAGTTCAATGAAACTTCAATTGCGCCATTACAAACCGGTTTTGCAGTAAGCAGTAAACATTTTAAAAAAGCTGTTGACCGCAATCGAATCAAACGTTTAATGCGTGAAGCTTACCGCCTGCAGAAAACCAATTTACAAAATCAATTGAACAGTCAGCAAAAAAAACTGGCTGTATTTATTATTTATGTTGGAAATGAACTGCCGGAATACCAGCTCATTTTTGATAAGACGGGAAATGTTTTAAAAAGGCTGATTAAAATTACAAATGAAATTAATTAAGCAGATACTTAGTTTTCCATTTATCGTTTTAATAAAACTTTACCAATGGATCATCTCACCCTGGCTGGGTCCCAAGTGCCGGTACACACCCACCTGCTCACAATACGGTATTGACGCTTTAAAAAAATACGGCCCAATAAAAGGATTATGGTTAACAGTTAAAAGGGTTAGTAAATGCCATCCCTGGGGTGGGCATGGATATGATCCGGTTCCTTAAACCCCCTCCGCCCCCTGAAGGGGGAACTGGGTCCCTGAAATATAAAAGAGCTTTTTCGTTTTTAAAACGCTTGTTTTTTTATGGTTTAATAAAAAAGCTGTAATCATTGAAGATTACAGCTATGAGTTTAACACAGTTC
>JANOVD010000287.1:0-7775 GCA_031417255.1 Chitinophagaceae bacterium | reverse complement strand
GCTGAGCTTTTAGGCACAACTGCCGATGCCATTGTGTTAGGAAATGTTGCTGATGATTTAACTGCTTTAGGAAACTACGGAATTAAAAAAGTGCATACCGTAAAAAATGATGCACTTGATCATGTAGATGCACAGGTATTTACAAAACTAATTGCCGATGCTGCAAAAGCAATTGATGCTAAAGTCATCATCTTCTCCAATAATTTTAACGGCAAGGCCATTGCCCCACGTTTATCAGTACGTTTAAAAGCGGGCCTGGTTTCAGGTGCAGTTGCATTACCCGATTTAACCACCGGATTTACGGTAAAGAAAAATGTTTTCAGTGGCAAAGCATTTGCCCATGTATCCATTGCTACGCATATTAAGATCATTGCACTGAATCCAAATTCGTACAACATAATAACCAGCAGCGCTGTTGCAGAAGTTGCCGAATTTGCCGCAACAGTTGATGCAGCAAAAGTGAAGGTAACATCAACCGATAAAGTTGTTGGTGAAATTCCCCTGAGCGAAGCTGAAATTGTGGTAAGCGGCGGCCGTGGTTTAAAAGGCCCCGAAAACTGGGCTTTGGTAACCGAACTTGCAAAATTGCTGGGGGCTGCAACAGCCTGCAGCCGCCCGGTTGCCGATAGTGACTGGCGTCCGCATCATGAGCATGTAGGACAAACGGGTTTAGCCATTGCACCTAATTTATATATTGCCATTGGTATTTCGGGCGCCATACAACACCTTGCAGGTGTAAACAGAAGTAAAGTAATTGTGGTTATAAATAAAGACCCCGAAGCGCCGTTTTTTAAAGCCGCCGATTATGGTATTGTTGGCGATGCTTTTGAAGTAATGCCAAAAATTATTGAAGCGGTTAAGAAATTAAAGCAGGCATAATTATCATTAAAATCAAACAGTCTTATATTTAAAGCCTTTCAACTTAGTTTTGAAAGGCTTTTGATTTATATTTGCTGTTTAAAAATAATAACAATCAGACATTAAAATTATACTGTCAGCCTGAGCTCGTCGAAGGCGGGTTAAGTTATAGCACCGATTTCGACAAACTCAACCTGACAGCTTTTAAAGAATAGAACAGCCGATTAGGTATGAAAAAAATAGAACTGGAAATAGTGGCTTTATCGCACAGCATTACACAAACCCATTCTTATGCGGTTGTATTGGGAGAGATAAACGGTTTACGCCGCCTGCCCATTGTTATTGGTGGTTTTGAAGCACAGGCTATTGCCGTGGCATTGGAACGCATGAGTCCGAGCAGGCCACTTACCCACGACCTGATGAAGAATTTTATGATGGCTTTTAATGTAGAGTTGCACGAAGTGGTGATCAACGATCTGCAGGAAGGAATTTTTTACAGCAAACTGGTTTGCAGCTCGGCAAACGATACGGTTGAAATTGATTCCCGAACTTCTGATGCACTGGCACTTGCGGTAAGGTTTGGTTGCCCCATTTATACTTATGATACCATTTTAGACCAGGCCGGTATTTTAATGGAGGATGATGGTAAAACAAAATCTACCACACCTGTTACTTCAGAAACCGGTGGCAGCGATGACCTGAAATCATTATCGCTGGAAGATCTGGAAGGATTACTTACCGAAGTGCTGGACCATGAAGATTATATCAGGGCTATTGCTATACGGGATGAGATAAAAAGCAGGAAGAAATAATAATTGATAATGGGTTAATTGATAATGGATAATTTTTAAAATTCATTACAGCTTTTCAAATTAAACACAATGCTATACTCAATACAACTTGAGTTTTAAAGAATTATCCATTATTTCATTATCAATTATCCATTATGGTCAGCTTTCCTAACTGTAAAATAAATCTTGGTTTACATATTCTCAATAAAAGAGAAGACGGGTTTCATAATATTGAAACAGTTTTCTACCCTTTACCATTTACAGATGCGCTTGAATTAATTTCCAAAACAAAAAACAAAACAGAAATTGAATTTACCGGAACGGGTTTGGCTGTTGATGGAAATGCAGCAGATAATCTTTGTGTTAAGGCATATCATTTATTAAAGAAAGATTTTCCGCAACTGCCTGTTGTAAAAATACATCTGCATAAAGCTATACCCATGGGAGCCGGTCTGGGCGGCGGTTCGGCCGATGCAGCTTTTATGATTAAAATGTTGAATGCTGCATTCAATCTAAACCTCTCAACCCCTCAACTTCTAAACTATTCCCTGCAGCTTGGCAGCGATTGCCCTTTTTTTATCATTAACAAACCTTGCTTTGCAACAGGCCGTGGAGAATTGCTGGAAGAAGTATCAGTTGATTTATCGATGTACAAAATTGTGTTGATCAATCCGGGCATTCATATAAATACCGGTTGGGCGTTTTCAAAGCTGACAAAGGTGTCAGACGGTTTCAACCCGTCAGACACCTTATCTCAACCCATTGAAACCTGGAAGGCTGATTTAAAAAATGATTTTGAAGCTCCGGTATTTGCTGCTCATCCACAAATAAAAACAATCAAAGAAGATTTATACAGCCGGGGAGCAATCTATGCAGCTATGAGTGGAAGCGGAAGCACTGTATTTGGAATTTTTGATAAAAGCATCGATACCGATTCACTTGAAAACAATAACTATTTTATAAAAATCATAAAATAGTTTATCTTGCACAAAATTAATTATTATCAATAAGCTGTTAACCATATCTTCTTTTCTTTACAGCAATCTCGATCTGCTCAATCATCGAGGATAAAAGCCCCTCCTAACCTCTCCGCCAGCTGGCGGAAGGGATAAGACTCCGTGTCTGCAAAGTCATTTCCTTTTGAACATTTTTATTTTCAACTACCATGAATTCAACCATAGCTATAACAGCCAATACACAACAATATTTAGACCTTGAAGAAAAATACGGTGCACACAATTATCATCCGTTGCCGGTTGTATTAAACCGCGGCGAAGGCGTTTTTTTATATGATGTTGATGGCAAACGATACTACGATTTTTTAAGCGGCTACTCTGCCGTTAACCAGGGCCACTGCCATCCAAAAATTATTGCAGCATTAATTGAACAGGCGCAAAAATTAACGCTTACCTCACGGGCATTTCACAGCACTATACTGGGCGAATACGAAAAATTTATAACCAATTATTTTGGATACGATAAAGTATTGCCTATGAATACCGGTGTAGAAGCCGTGGAAACCGCTATTAAACTTAGCCGAAAATGGGGTTATCAAATAAAAGGCATTCCTGCAGGTAAAGCAAAGGTAATTGTGTGTGATGGTAATTTTCATGGAAGAACGATCAATGTAATTTCTTTCAGCAGCGACCCGCAGGCAAAAAATAATTACGGCCCATTTGTATTGGGTTACGAATCTGTTCCACATAACGATCTGCAAGCTTTGGAACAGGCATTGCAGGATAAAAACGTTGCCGCATTTTTATTTGAACCCATACAGGGCGAAGCCGGTGTTGTGGTACCGGATGAAGGATATTTTACCGGCATTCGTACATTGTGTAATGAGTATAATGTATTGATGGTTGCCGATGAGATACAAACCGGCCTTGCCCGTACCGGAAAAATGCTGGCATGTGATCATGAAAATGTAAGGCCCGATATTTTAATTCTTGGCAAAGCCTTAAGCGGCGGTGTTTTACCGGTGAGCGCTGTGTTGTGCGATGATGAAATTATGATGACCATCAAACCCGGCGAGCACGGAAGCACTTACGGTGGTAACCCATTGGCCTGCGCTGTTGCAATAACTGCATTACAGGTTTTAAAAGATGAGAACATGGCTGCCAATGCAGAAGCAATGGGTACTTTATTACGCAGCGAACTGGAAAAACTGAACTCCCCTTTTATTTCAATGATAAGAGGCAAGGGATTATTAAATGCCATAGTCATTAAACACACCAATCCTGATGCTGCATGGGAATTATGTTTACTTTTAAAAGATAATGCCTGCCTGCCGGACAGGCAGGGTTTACTTGCAAAACCAACGCATGGCGATAAGATACGTTTTGCTCCTCCCCTTGTTATTACAAAAGAGCAGGTGATGGAATGTGTTGGGATAATTGATAAAAGTTTGAAGCGTTTATAAGGTTTGGTAAATTATTCATTTATTTTTACCCCTGTCATTAAAAAATAATCCGAAAATGAGAAAATATTCAATTGCAACAGTACTGCTGTTTTTTATCTCCTGTCAATCCTTTGCACAAAATGATACCCTGAGCCGTGAACAGACAAAAGACCTGATGAGCCAGATCAATATTGACAGCACAAAATTATTAAGGGAATATGCTGAAAAAGCCTGCAAGTGTATTGATTCAATCAGCCTGCAAAAGAAAAATCATAAACAAATATCAGTAGAAGTTGCTGAATGCATTGAAAAGGAAACACTTCTTTATATGCCTGTCATGGAGATTATAAATAGCATCAAAAACGGAAATCAGAAAATCGATATTAATATCAATAAAGATTCCAGGCAATATAAATTATATTATTTCAGGATTGAAGAGTGGCTGATGGATAGCTGCAGTTCTTTAAAAAAAGCAGTAGCATCAAATAACAAAGAGTCGGAATTTTCGGTTTCAAAAGATAAAAAGGCAATAGAACAATATGACAAAGGCATTGATTTTGTGAATGCCGAAAATTACAAAGAGGCCCTGGTTTGGTTTGAAAAAGCTGTTAAAACCGATCCGCAATTTGCATTTGCCTGGGACAATATTGGTATTAGCAACAGAAGGCTTGGTAACCTGGATGCTTCGCTGGAAGCCTACAATAAATCCCTGGCCCTTGATCCCAATGGAAAAACACCATTACAGAATATACCTGTAGTATATCAATTTAAAAAAGATTACGACAAAGCCCTGGAAGCGTATCAGAAGCTGCTTATCGTATTTCCCGGAGATGCTGAAGGATATTTTGGAATCGGAAGAATGTACATACTAAAATCTGATTATGAAAAAGGACTGGACAACATGTGTAAAGCCTATAACATTTATGTAAAAATGAATTCGCCCTACCGTGTAGATGCACAAACACTTATTGTGAGCCTTTATAAATTGATGAAAGCAAAAGGCCAGGAAGAATTATTCGATAAAATTTTAAAGGACAATAATATCAGCACAAAATAGCGCAATCATTTATGGATACCCATCTTCATCATGACCATGTAGAATCGCATTTAAAAAGCAGTGACTTATTAAGAGACGTGGTTATCGGTATGAGTGATGGTCTTACGGTACCCTTTGCATTGGCTGCCGGTTTAAGCGGCGCAGTTGATAAAAGCAGTATCATCGTTATTGCCGGTATTGCCGAAATAGCAGCAGGCAGTATTGCCATGGGCCTGGGCGGATACCTTGCCGGGAAAACAGAACAGGATCATTACAAGAGTGAAGTAAAAAGAGAATATCACGAAGTGGAAAACCTGCGCCACAGGGAAATAGAAGAGACAAAAGAATTTTTTGCCAATATAGGTTTGAGCCCGGCATTGCAGGAACAGGCAACTGAAGAAATTGCGCAGGATAAAGACCGCTGGATAGAATTTATGATGAAGTATGAACTTGGTTTGGATAAACCCGATCCGAAACGTGCCACCAAAAGTGCATTGAACATCGGATTGTCGTATGTAGTTGGCGGTATCATTCCGCTTAGCCCGTATTTTTTTATAGCTGATTCTGTTGAAGCGCTCAAAATATCCCTTATTGTAACCTTGATATGCCTTTTTGTTTTTGGATTCTTTAAAAGCAAAATGACCGGTGTAAATCCTTTGTGGGGTGCATTAAAAGTTACTTTGATTGGCGCATTGGCTGCTGCTGCTGCATTTGGTGTTGCCAAATTATTTGAAGCACATTAAAATATCGAATATTTGAATATCGAATGGTGAATGTGGGGGGCTGCTAAAGTACAAGAACTTTAAAATGAAACGACATTCGATATTCGACATTCGATATTCGATATTCGACATTCGATATTCACATATTCGACATCACACATGGTGTTTCCTGTTGGTAGAAATATTCTCCATCGTCCATTCAACTTTCTTTTCAAATACATGTTGGCGAACATGGCAATCAGTTTTTGAACAGAGCCTGCATGAAAATTCCATGCAACCATCTGAATGTACAAACAGTTCAACCGACTCGCCATATTCTTTTTTAACCAGGCTTGATAATGCATCAATTTCTTTATGCGCTTCATGCACATTTAAATACCAGGGCACGGTAAGGTGACAATCGAGGTGAATGGTACTGCCATATTTTATGATACGCAGGTTGTGCAGATCAACCCAGTTCTCTCTGCGGTTGGCATTCAGCATCTGTACCATTTTTTTAAGCAGTTTTGTATCTGCTTCATCCATAATGCCGGCAACAGAACTTCTTAAAATTTTATAACCGGTGAAAATAATAAAGAGTGAAAACAGAATAGCTACTGCACTGTCTATCCAAACTAATTTTGTAATTAATATCAATATTAATCCTGCAACAATGCCCAGTGTACTCCAGGAATCGGTTTGCAAATGTTTACCACTTGATACCAGCGCCAGCGAATTATTTTTAGTACCTGTTTTTATACATACCGCACCAGCAATATAATTAACAAACCCGGTGGCTGCTACCAATATAATTCCGTAGTCGAGTTTTTTTATGGTATGCGGATGAATAAGATTATTAAAAGCTTCATAAATAATAATAACCCCCGCAATGGTTATTAACGAGCCTTCGATGGCAGCAGAAATAAATTCGGCTTTGCCATGCCCATAGGGATGATCCTGGTCTCGTGGCTTGGCAGATACATACAAACTGTACACACCAATCAACCCGGCAACAACATTTACAATACTTTCAAATGCATCGGTTAAAATAGCAACAGAGCCGGTAATAAACCAGGCTACAGTTTTGGTAATTAACAGCAAAATTGATATGGCTGCTATCCGTTTTTGAATTTTTAGATTATATAATGCGCTTTGCAATGAAGAAATAATTATTAGCTGCAAAGATACAAAAGCGAAATGGATGAACCGGGTTGGTGAAGCAACTGCCCAAAAAGAAATTTCCCACAAAGCAACTAAGAACACAAAGAATTATCCAACATTGCTTAGTACTCATTTGTAGCCTTTGTAACTTTGTGGGAGATACAAAAACATTTTATAAAGGGTTGCCAACCTTTGTTACAACTGAATTCTTTTATGCGGATTTGCCTCAGCAAATGAGTAAATATTATTGCGGATATAATCATTATCTGCATACGGGTTTAATAAATTCTTTAATTCACAGGTGGAAGTAACAGGAAAGGATTTAGGCAAATATCCCATACCCCAGAAACTTCCACGCTCAACCAGTAAACATAATTTATCTGCTTCGGTAATTCCTTCATCTACCAAAACAAAAGTGGGCAGGTTTTCAGCCAGTGCATCCAATGCCCTTTTTATTTTTAAATTATAGATAACAGGAGGTTCAAGTTGTTCATGCTCCTTTTTTGTGAATGGTGTTTTATCTATAAAACAAAGCCTTGCATTCAAATCAAATTCCTCCACCATCTTTTTAATCAATACCAATCCTTCATTCAGTAAATTAAAATTGTATAAATGCGGAAGGTTCTTTTTCTTTTTATCAATGGCCAAACGGATATATCCCCGGTTATCTTCAAAAGAATACAAAGCATATTTTACCAGTGGCTGTTTCTGGCTTTTATTATACCGCGGCCATAATCTTTTTATCTCTGTACTTTCCAGAACAATAGCTTCCAGCTCGGTTGCACATTGTTTAAAAGAAACTTTATAAATATTCCGGATAAAATTTTGTC
>JANOVD010000286.1:0-7813 GCA_031417255.1 Chitinophagaceae bacterium | reverse complement strand
TGAATTTCTATAAAAACAAATTCAATATTGCTGCCGATTACTATCAAAAAAATACAAAAGGATTAATATACCAGGCCTCGGTTCCCACAGTGGTTCTGGGTGGTCTCCAACCTCCGTTTGCAAATATCGGTTCTACCAAATCAAGCGGTGTTGACATAACTTTAGGTTACAATAGTAAAGTTGGTAAAGACCTTAAAGTTTCCACATCAGCAACTTTTACAACCGTTAAAAACCTGGTTACCGGCACCAACCAGGAAGGTACAGCAAGAAATGTAGGCGGCTTTTATTTTAACGGCCAATCGCAAACAGTAAGTGTTTTTGAAAAAGGTAAAACGCCTTACTATTACTACGGTTATAAAACATTGGGTTTATTTCAAACAGAAGCTGAAGTTGCCGCCAGCCCGCTGCAGGCAGGTGCACAAGCCGGCGATATTAAATTTGCCGACCTGAATGGCGATGGTGTAATTGATTCAAAAGATCAAACACAAATTGGTAACCCTTTTCCAAAATTTACCCTAGGTTGGAACCTGAACCTGGAGTATAAAAACATTGACCTCTCCGTTTTAACCTATGCTTCTTCGGGTAATGATGTGTACCGTGCTTTAGAAAGAAATGCAAACTATACCAATAAATTCAGAAGTGTGCTCGACAGGTGGACCGGCCCCGGAACAACCAATGATGCACACAATCCAAGGTATTCATTTACCGATCCTAATAACAACGCACGGGTATCTGACCGATATGTAGAAGATGGCTCTTTTATTAAGGTTAGAAACATTGTTCTGGGATACAATTTTCAACTGGCACCCATCAAAAAAATATTTAAAAGTGTAAGGCTTTACGGGCAGGTAAAAAATGCATTCACTTTCAGTAAATACACAGGGTTCGATCCAGAAATATCAGCTGGTCTTTCAGATGTAGGTGTTGACCGTGGTGCATATCCACAGGCCAGAACATATTCAGTAGGGCTTGATATCAAATTTTAAATCATTAATAAATAATAGTAAAATGAAAAATTTACAAATAAAAATATTAGCCTTTCTGCTTGCAGGAACGATGCTTACTGCCTGTAATAAATGGGTTGATTATGATCCAAAAGATGATTTTAAAATTACGGACCTGGAATATTTTAAAAGCGAAGCCGATTACAGATCAATTGCTGTGGGTACTTATGCGCCGCTGCAATGGCTAAACCAGATAGTTCCGGTAGGGGATATCATTTCCGACAATTCGGTAACGGGTGGCGAAAGTGCATCGGATGTACTCTCTTTACAGCAGATAAATAATTTTACACACACATCGGTTAACGGCACCACAGCCGATCTGTGGCAGTCTTGTTACGAAGGCATTAACCGTGTTAATTACATGCACCAGTATAAAGATAAAAATCCTGCAGGTGTAAACATTTCATTCCCCGGTAAAGATGCTTTATATGGCGAGGTATATTTTGTAAGAGCTTATTATTATTTCACTTTGGTAAAAATGTTTGGTGGCGTTCCCTTGTTTGTTGATAAGAGACTTACTTTATCTGACTTAGGTACAATTAAAAGGGCAAGCCAGGCCGATGTGTATAAACAAATTGAAGCAGACCTTACCGGTGCAATTGCTATTTTACCTGTTGTGCAAACAGAAAAAGGAAGAGCAACCAAATATGCTGCACAGGCTTTACTGGGTAAAGTTTTGCTGTATCAAAATAAATTTGCACCGGCAGCAGCAATGCTTGAAAATGTAATTAATTCAAATGCCCATTCTTTAGTAGTTGATTACAATTCAATCTTTTTACCAAGTGGCGAAAATGGACCAGAGTCTGTTTTTGAAATACAATACTCAAATGGATCGGCTACTTATGATTGGGGGCATGTTACCCGTGGACAGGGAAATTATTCGGTACAGCAATGTGGTATACGTGGCCTTAACGGATCGGCAGCCATGCCTTACAGCCCAGGCTGGAGTACCAATTTACCAACCCAAAACCTGGCAGCAACTTATGCTGCAGGCGATAAAAGAAAAGCAGTAACCGTACTGGATATTGAAGCATATAAAACCGCCAATCCTGCAATGAATATTACCTACCAGGTAGCGCCTTATCAAAATACAGGTTTATACAATCAAAAATATTTACCACGTAAAGGCGAAACATCTGGCCAGGTAGAATTAAACTATTCAAACAATTTTCGCACCATTCGCTATGCCGATGTATTGCTGATGGCTGCCGAAGCATTCAATAAATCTGGTAATGATGTGAAGGCACAAACTTACCTGAACCTGGTTCGCCGTCGTGCTTTTGGTAATAATGCAAATGATATTACAGCAACCGGAACAGCTTTGTATGATGCCATACTGAATGAAAGAAGGATGGAACTGGCCATGGAAGGCGAACGCTTTTTTGACCTTGTTAGAACCGGTAAAGCTGCTTCTGTATTAGGGCCGCTGGGATTTGTTACCGGAAAACATGAACTGTTTCCTTTACCGCAGGGCGAAGTTGATCTGGCGGGGTTAACACAAAACCCCGGTTACTAATCTTTAACTAACTAAAAATAACGATTATGAATGCATTAAAATATTTCTTCAGCGTTTTTTGCCTCTTATTGGTATTGGGTAGCTGTAAAAAAGCAATCTATGACGATGTTTCGTTTGTTGCTGCTGCTGCTGCACCAGCAAAACTTTCTGTAATGTTTAATATTACACAAGATAACAGCGGCATGGTAACTATTACGCCAAATGGCGAAGGTGCTATTTTTTATGATGTGTATTTTGGCGATGCAACCACTACACCTGTTAATTTAACGGCAGGAAAAAATACAACACATGTGTATGCCGAAGGCGTATATAATGTAAAAATTGTTGGCCATGCTGTTAATGGCAAAACAACCGAATTAATTCAGCAGTTGACAGTGTCTTTCAGGGCACCGGAAAACCTGGTGGTTAACGTGGCTATTGATGGCGTAAATAATTTTAAAGTGAATGTTTCGGCAACTGCTTTGTACGAAACTTTCTTCAGGGTATTCTGGGGCGATGTTGCCAATGAGCCCGGCCAGTCTTTTTTAGAAGGGCAAACGGTAAGCCATGTGTATACTGCCGTAGGTACTTATACAGTAAGGGTGGTAGCATATAGCGGTGGCGCAGCAACTACTACTTATACAACAACAGTTAACATCGTTGATCCCGTTTTAATACCAATAACCTTCGAGTCGGCTTCAGTAAATTATGCCTTTACCAATTTCGGTGGTGGCGTTTCAACCAAAATAGCCAACCCGCAAATGAATGGCATTAATACCAGTGCCAATGTGGCCCGTATGGTAAAAAATGCACCTGAGGTTTGGGGCGGCAGTTTTATAACAGTTGGTACCCCTATTGATTTTTCTGCCAATAAAATTTTCAGGATGAAAGTTTTTTCTCCAAGGGTTGGCGCTAAAGTTTTATTGAAAGTAGAAAACCTGACCAACGGAGGTATCTTTTTTGAAAAAGAAGTGACTTCTACTGTTGCGAATGCTTGGGAAGACCTGGCATTTGATTTCAGAACGATCAATACCGGCAATAGCTATCAAAAAGTTGTTTTGATCTTTGACCTGGGAATTGCAGGAAATGGGTCAGCTAATTTTACCTGGCTGTTTGATGATATCAGGCTTACCAATCAGATGCCTGTAGGTGTGCTGGCACTGCCGGTTACATTTGATTTGCCGAATGTAAATTATGAGGTTACTGATTTTGGTGGTAATATAAGCGTACCTACAACCGACCCAACTAACGGTGCAAATAATGTAAAAAGAACAACCAAATCGAATGGTGCACAAACTTGGGCCGGTACCACAATTGGCGCAAACTTTAATGCACCCATAGCTTTTACAGTAACCAGAACACAAATGAGCATCAGGGTTTATTCACCTGCTGCCGGTTTAAGGATTAGGTTAAAAGTAGAGGATAAAACAAATAATACAAGATCGGTAGAAACCGAAGCAATGACTCAGGCTGTAAATACCTGGGAAACATTGGTTTTTGATTTTGCTAATCAATCTGCCGGAACAGCAGCCATGAACCTGACTTATACCTACGATATGGCATCTGTGTTTTTTGATTTTGGCAATGCCGGAACCGGAAGCATATTTTATTGGGATGATGTAACTTTTCTGTCAACCAATATAACGCCCAATTACATGGCGCTGCCAATCACTTTTCAGAGTACCACTTACCCTTATAATTTTGTAAACTTTGGCGGTGCCAATGCCACGGTTGTTAATAATCCAAACCCATCAGGCATTAATACCAGTACCAGAGTTGGCAGAATGGTAAAAGGTGCTCCTGAGGTATGGGCCGGCAGTTTTATAGACCTGGTAAATCCAATTAATTTTTCGGTACAGAGAACATTTAAAGTAAAGGTTTATTCACCAAGGGTAGGAGCCCGCCTGCTTTTGAAAGTAGAGAATCCGGCCAATGGTGCACAGAACTATGAAAGGGAAGCTACAACCACAACAGCCAATGCCTGGGAAGAATTAACTTTCGATTATACAGGAGTTAATCTTGGCTTTTCTTATTCAAGAGTGGTATTCATTTTTGATCTGGGTGTAGCAGGAGACGGTTCTCCAAACTTTACTTTTTATTTTGATGATATCACACTTAATTAATTTAAAAAAATCAAGATCATGATAACAATAAAAAAATCATTCTTTGCGCTTTTTCTGCTGGCAGTAGTTTTCAGCAGTTGTAAAAAAGCAGAATATACCCTTGGTGATATTATTACACCAACAGGCCTTACCCTTAATACGGTTGTGGTTGGTACCGATGCGGCAAATCCATTTGGCAACGGAACCGGTAAAGTAGATATTAAAGTAACTGCCACCAATGCCATCACTTATAAAATAGATTTTGGCGATGGCACTGCGCCTCAGATGGTACCATCGGGTATTATTACTTATAAGTATGGCAATCCCGGCACGGCCGAATTTAATATTACGGTAAATGCTATTGGCACAGCTGGTGTAATGAGCACGCTTACCAAAAAGGTAAAAGTGTTTGTAAACTTTCAGATACCGGCAGCCATTTTAGCTAACCTTACCAATGGATCTTCGAAAGTATGGCAAACAGATCATGATGCTCCCGGGCATTTTGGAGTTGGGCCCAATAATGAATTTGCGCCTATCTGGTATGCTGCCACTCCCAATTCAAGGGAAGCCTGTGCTTACGATGATGACATCACTTTCTCTAAAGATGCCAACGACAATGTAAAAATGTCGATAGATAATAAAGGTGCTTCTTTCTCTATTGGTGCAGCAACGGCATTTTATGGTTTTGCAGGAGGTGATGGTTGTTATGCGATAAGTACAGGCGGTATCAGATCACTCATATTTATGGATGCAACTTCTGCTTCAACTCCGGCACAATCAACCCGGATACAATTTACTGTACCGGGTAACGGTATTATCAATTTTGGTACCGGCGGCACTACCTACGAAATTTTATCAATAACTGATACACAGATTAATTTGCGTAACATAGGTATTGATGGTAACTCATGGTATCAAAAACTAATAAAAAAATAATCTGCATGAGATTAGTAAAAAATACTGCCTTGCTGACCCTGCTTTTTATAGTACTGTTAAGTTGCAGTAAAGGAAGCTCGGGCAACGGTGGCGGTAACACCCAAACAGCACCAACAAACCTGGTGGTAACAGCTAATGCAAGTACCGATGGTAGCGGCAACGTATCTTTTACAGCAACAGCTACCAACGCAGTTACCTATATTTTTGAATATGGCAATGGCATTATTGAAACAGTACCCGGCGGTTTAATTACATACCGCTACACTACTGTGGGCAATATTACTTACACCGTAAATGTTACAGCAAAAAGCAGTTCTGGTTTAACCATCAGCAAATCTGTAACTGTAACGGTAAACGTTACAGGCGGGGGAGCACCCACGCTTGTTTGGTCTGATGAATTTGATGTGGATGGCGTACCTAATGCATCAAAATGGGGATACGATATTGGTACCGGAAGCGGGGGATGGGGTAATAATGAATTGCAATATTATACAAGCCGTACGGATAATGTGGTTGTAGCGGGTGGATTATTAAAAATTACAGCCAAAAAAGAAACCTATATGGGCAGTGCCTACACATCGGCCCGGTTATTATCAAAAGGAAAATATTCTTTTAAGTATGGCAGAATAGAAGTACGGGCTAAATTTCCAACGGGTGTGGGTACCTGGCCTGCAGTCTGGATGCTGGGCGATAACATAAACACGGTAAGCTGGCCTGCCTGTGGCGAAACTGATATTGCGGAGCATTTAGGCAGAGACCTGAATAAGATTTATGGAACACTGCATTATCCCGGCCGTTCGGGCGGCAATGCTGATGGCAACACCATTATAATACCTGATGCCACTATGGCTTTTCATACCTATTCGGTTGAGTGGAGTGCAACAGCTATTAAAATTTATGTTGATTCGCAGTTGTATCATACGGTAGCCAATTCAGCAGGCTTACCATTTAATCAAAACTTTTTTATCTTATTAAATATGGCCATGGGCGGCAATTTTGGCGGCGCAGTAGATCCGGCATTTAACAGCGCAACCCTGGAGATTGATTATGTGAGGGTGTATCAATAATACCATCTTGATTTACTATTTAGTCCGAAGGACTAAGTGTAAATCTTAGATGGTATAATGCCGAAAGAAAAAAGGTTGTACTAATTTATTAGTCATATCGGTATAAAGTAAAAATAGTTTAATGGTTTTTCAACATCGTGAAAAATAAAAGAGTTTTCTCAGGCAGTTAGTTTTTATTTCAAGCAATCATTATTAAGCGGATCGTATTCTCTTATCCAGGTAGATACCTCCGCTTTTTATTTATTCAGAGTTTAAGTTTTAATTATTTTTTGATGAATCAACTTACTTTCAAATTATCGAAATATACGGCAATCGTCTTTTTACTTGTTTTTAATTGCTCTATACAGGCACAAACCAGTATTAAGGAAACCTCAATAGAGGATAAGATAAATATCCTCCTTAAAAAAATGACTCTCGAAGAAAAAGTGGGGCAGATGAACCAGTACAATGGTTTTTGGGAAGTAACCGGGCCTGCACCAAAAGAAGGCGATGCAAAAATCAAATACGATCACCTGCGCAAAGGACTGGCAGGTGCTGTATTAAATGTAAAAGGCACAGCAAATGTGCGGAGATTACAGGAGATAGCTGTTAAAGAAACAAGGCTTGGCATTCCATTATTATTTGGTTATGATGTTATTCACGGCCATAAAACATTATTTCCCATTCCGCTGGGAGAAAGTGCAAGCTGGGATCTTGTAGCTATAGAAAATGCGGCCCGTATTGCGGCCATTGAAGCATCGGCTGTGGGCATTAACTGGACCTTTGCACCCATGCTGGATATAACCCGTGATGCCCGCTGGGGTAGAGTTATGGAAGGGGCAGGTGAAGATCCTTACCTGGGATCAAAAATCGGCGTGGCACGAATAAAAGGTTTTCAGGGTGATGACTTATCAGCAAATAATACAATTGCTGCTACAGCCAAACATTTTGCAGGCTACGGCTTTGCCGAAGCAGGCCGTGATTACAATACTGTAGATGTAGGCACATCAACCCTGTACAATATTATTTTACCTCCTTTTAAAGCTGCTGTTAATAATAATGTACAAACTGTTATGAACTCCTTTAATGTACTCAATGGCGTACCGGCCACCTCCAATAAATTTTTGCAAAGAGATATTTTAAAAGATAAATGGGATTTTAAAGGATTTGTTGTTTCTGACTGGGGTTCAGGAATAGAGATGATTGACCATGGTTTTGCAAAAGATCTGA
>JANOVD010000285.1:0-1629 GCA_031417255.1 Chitinophagaceae bacterium | reverse complement strand
GGGGGCAAAAGTAGTTTATTTTAAGCACTGAGCGAAGTCGAAGTGTGAATGTGTGAATTTCGAGCGAAGTCGAGAAATGTTTAATGAGAAGGAATATGATACCAGCTTCGACCTTCCATAGCATCATCGTTGCGAACTTGTTCTGTTCTTCTTTCTTTTTAGTAAAAAGAAAGAAGAATCTTTCTGTCGCCGTAGGAAAGTATTGCCGCCGTCTGTCCCAAAAGTTATCGGAATGACCAACGGCGTAGCAGATGTCTTGTCCTAAAATAGGTTTACACATAAAACTGTAAATCATGGACAAAAATCAAACAAAATGAAAAGAATATATTGCTGGAAATGTGTAGTGATGCTTGCACAAGTTTTGAGAATGCTACATGTATTTAGTACCTGACCCTATTTACACAATTAAATAAAAAAATTGCAAAATTTTCATTTCAATTTTATTTTTGCGTCAATATAGACTTTAGTAAGCCTGCAATACAGATATATGGCATGGTATTTAATGCATAAAGTTTACTATAACATAAGCATCATGAAACAATTGATTAAAGTACAGGCAAAAAAAGTATTCAATAAAGCGGCTGTTTTATTTGCAACACTTTTATTTTCCTTCTATAGTTTTGCCCAGGACAAGACAGTAGATGTAAACATTAATACAAAACCTGATAACGGCGGTAATTTCTTCATGCAACCATGGGTATGGATTGTTGGCGGTGCCGTTTTCCTTTTATTGCTGGTAGCATTGCTGCGTAATAATAAATCTAAATGATAATTCGCCGTGTTAGTGTTTGTGCCTATCGCTTAGCAGCCGCTCAATCACCAACAACACAGTATGCTCCTTGTAATTATAAATGCCAATTCAATGCCTGTATTAACGCAATGTCCTCAACCTGCTTACAAAGTCAGGGAGGTTTTAACCTGGGACCCATATTTTTTTTGTTTTCCCTTAATCAATGAATTTTATAAATATTATATAACTGTGACGATAAAGAGGCACGGCAATTGAAACCAGGATAATACATGTTGTACTTTAATACAGCTTCAATAAAATGCAGTTTGTTAACTTAAATTTATTTTTATGAAAAAGATCATTGGTTTTTTATCGCTGGCAGTTGTTTTAACTGCCATATCGTGCAACAACGAAACGGAGAATAAAGAGCAAAGCAAAGAAGTTAAAAAAGATAATGTTATTGAGGTACAGGCACCACCACCACCGCCGCCGCCAACAATCATTATAAAAACGCCGCCATTACCACCATTACCGCCTTTGCCGCCAAAACCACCTTTACCTCCAAAACCAAAAGGAAAAGGATAACGATTTGAAATAAAACCATAACAAAGATCATCTCTGGCACAAAATTCAAATAATCAGGCTGAGTTTTTTCTTCGCTTTGGTTTGTATTTATAAGTTCTGTTCGCAGCAACGTCCTCGGCTTACACGCAAGCCATGAGAGAGACGTTGCTAAGAATAAATAATCAGGCTGAGTTTTTTCCTGTTTTCATCACTAAACACTTTTATGCTCTGAAACTATTGATTTTATTGAGTTATTTTTTGAAATTGGGTGCCTCGGGTTAATTTTGGGCATGTTTATCAGGCAAAAACTCAACAAATCAGGAAGTACAAGTATC
>JANOVD010000284.1:0-4068 GCA_031417255.1 Chitinophagaceae bacterium | reverse complement strand
GCGGCGGCCATTGCAAAAAAAGCGGGTGTAAAAAGATTACTAATCGGGCATTTCTCATCTAAATATGAAACCCTTGATGAGTTTTTAAATGAGACCACTCCCATTTTTGAGAATACCGAACTGGCCATTCAGGGGAGTTGTTACATCATTTAAATACTACAAAACTCATTGTATAAAATGATTTTAATGAAGACTCAAATTCAATGAGCGAAGCAGCATACTAACTATTGCATAGGATAGGCGGCAAAATACAGGCACACGGATGACACGGGTTGGACGGATGATACTTCGACAAGCTCAGCACAGATTTTTTTCTACGAAAAAAAAATAGGGTGCCAATCCAAAATTCTGCGAAGCAGAATAATCAGTGTTCATCCGTCCAACCCGTGTCATCCGTGTGCTAATGTAGCATGTCTAATGAAATTCTTAGTAATTTATTTTGTAAGCTTTATCACATTATTAAATCCGTCTGCCATAATCCAGTTATAGAATTCAGCAAACCATTTTCTCCAGGCCTGTTCGTTATGGCTGCTTTCGGGGTCAATTACAGCATAGATCATAGCATCAGATTTTTCGCCCAAAATCTCCTGCACTTCCTCCATATCGCTAACATAAGTACCACCTTCTAACCCGCCCATATAAAAGAAAAACTTACTGTCTATTTTACCGGCTAAAGTGTTGGTAACCGTTTTAATAATGGGTGCTGTCCAGAATGCAGGAGAAAAAATTCCTGCTTTTCCAAAAACGCCTGGGTATTGCAACATGGCATAATACGATATCAATCCGCCCATGGAACTGCCTGCAATAATTGTATTTTCTTTTGATGGCATTGTTCTGTATTGCTTATCTATAAAAGGTTTCAGGGTTTGCACCAAAAATTCAAGATACTGATCCCCCTCTCCCTTTCCATACTCCCTGAATTCGTAAGGATTATATTCAATAAATCTTTTGGGGCCATTATCAATACCAATAACAATACAGGCTGGCTTGCCCTTTTTTATTAAAGTATCCAGGCATTCATCAACTCCCCATTCGCCAAAACCCGAAGTGTAAGCATCAAAAATATTTTGCCCGTCGTGCATGTACATTACCGGGTAATGTTTTTTTGTTTTGGAATATCCTTCGGGTAAATAGATCCAGATACGCCTGGTGCAGTTTAGTTGAGGAATAAAAAATGCGGTATCTATTATATTAACCTGGTTACTTGCTGTATGCAGTTTTGGAATTTGGGCAAAATCATCTCTCCAGGCTTCAATATTTATTTCGATGGTTGTATCGCCCGATAATTGAAACGAATGATTGTTTATATCTTTTCCATCGGCAAGACATTCCACTTTTGCCCAATTACCTCTTGTACATTTATATTCATAATGGCCTACGGGTAAATCGAGTATTAACTCAAAACTATTTTCATTGGTAAGTAAAAATTTATAGGCACTGTTCCCCGGGTTCCAGTTATTAAAATTTCCCGAAAGAAATGCGGTATCATTATTATGAGCAACCGGATATTTTCCTAATTTAAAAACAACTTTATTTTGTGCCTCGACATAAAAAAAGCTGCAGGTTAAAAAAATGAGGCACAAAAAGTATTTCATTTATTAAGATAAGTTTTTATTTTTTGATGAATACTACTGCTCAATGGAACTAAAGGAAGCCTTAATACATTTTCAATTAATCCAAGTTCATACAAAAATGCTTTTACGCCTGCAGGATTATTTTCTGCAAAAAGCAGGTCATTTCCTTCAAGACATTTATTATGCAATGGTCTTGCCGATGCAAAATCATCTTTTAAACTTAACCGTACCATTTCCGAAAAATCCTTTGGGAAACAATTTGCAGCAACACTTATCACGCCATCCATGCCACAGGCAATTAAAGGCAATGTCAAATGATCATCGCCGCTCACTACCAAAAAATCAGTTGGCCTGTCGCGGAGAATGTGCATACATTGTACCATATTGCCGCTTGCTTCTTTAATACCGGCAATATTTTCTATTTCTTTTGCCAGGCGCAAAGTTGTTTCTGCTGCGATGTTGCTTCCGGTTCTTCCGGGTACATTGTATAATATTACCGGTTTGGGGCTTGCATCTGCCACGTTTTTATAATGCTGAAAAATCCCTTCCTGCGATGGTTTGTTATAATAAGGGCTGGCACTTAAAACTGCCGTTGCTTTTTCTAAAGGATAACTTTGTAAATTCTCCATTACTTCCCTGGTATTATTGCCACCAATACCAACTACCACCGGCACCCTGTTATTTACCTTTTCAAAAGTATAATTAATGATTTCAAATTTTTCCTCAGTATCCAGTGTTGGGGTTTCGCCGGTTGTACCTAATGTAATAATATATTCAATTCCATTCTCTATAATAAAATCAATCACTTTTCCCAAAGCATCAAAATCTACCTGCATACCTGATTTAAACGGCGTAATGATGGCTATGCCGGTACCCTGCAACTGCGTACGTAAATTCATACAATTATTTTTTTGTGAAGGTATTAAGAAGAAGTGGATTTAGATAAAAGAAAAAGCCTCTAATACCAGGTATTAAAGGCTTTTTCGAACCGGACCCGATGCCAACTATCGTGTATAAATAATTGATATTCAATTTTTAATGAAGCCAAAATTTTTCGACTCAATAAAAGACTCAATAGATTTTGATTACCCTTTCCCTTACCCTAAAAAAGGGACATTTTGTCAATTACCACATAAATTTAGTAAACTATTTTATCCCAAAAAATATTTTATTGCTTTCATGCACTCCCCTGTTTATGTAACACCAATCTTTCCTAAATACCAATCCGCCCCAGCAGGTTTTCACAGCATACTGTAAAATTTCTAAGGTTCTTACGTGAAACCCCGATGTAGAATACTGCCGAACCATCAAGCCGCAACTCTTAAATCTAAGCTAACAATGGGATAATAATTGTGCAAGAGTTTTCCTTCATCGGGGTTTCGCAGAAAAGATATTTTAAAATAGAAACATAAAGCCAGCGAAAACCCCGCTGAGACAAAACGTGAATTTTATAAATGGCTGGATGAAACTTTAAAATGACAATCAGTATAACATTTAATTGTTTTACAGGTTACTGATCTATTTTTTACCGTTTATCATTTTAACATTTAAACCGATAATTACATTGCCTATTTGATGTATTATTGCACCCTGTTAAAAAAAAATTATTTCTCCGGATGTTGAAAACAAATTGCAATTCTATTTTTATTTCGTTATTGATGGCTTCAGTATTTTTTTTATTCCCTGTTATTTGTTTTTCTCAGGCAACAATTAAAGGCAGGGTTATTTATCAAAAAGATGCCATGCCTGCAGCTTCTGCCAATATTGAGCTGCAATATGCAAAAGGCCGAACATATACTAACCCCGATGGCAGTTTTTCAATTTCTTTTAATAATGTTAAAAGCAACGACACCATGCTAATCTCATCAGTTGGTTACGAAAAACTGAGAATACCTGTTTCAGCAGCAATTCTAAAAAAGGTATTTGTTTTAAAAGAGCAGGTAAAAAACCTGGAACCGGTAACTGTTTTTAACACAGTAGTGCTCGGTTCTAATGTAGAAACTGTTGGCTATTTCAGAAGCTGGAATTATACAAACACCGGAGGAGAAATAGGCCGTACTTTCAGGTTACCGTACAAAAAATATAAAATAGATAAAGTAAGATTTAAAGTTGCCAACTTTTGCGATACATGCCTGCTGCGCTTACATATTCGTGAAGTTATTGATGGTTTGCCCGGCGAAGAAATAATAGACGATTCAATTTCTGTAACAATCAATAAGCTTATGCTTAATGGCAGGATTCCGGAATTTGACCTGACCCCTTATGATCTTAGTTTTACAGAAGACGAGTTGTATGTAAGTATTGAAGTACTTAATTGCGGTAAAAAACCAAAACAAACATGCAGTTTTAGTTTTGCCGGTACCGAAAAGGGTGCATATATATACAAATCAACACCTGAATCCAAATGGGAAGTAACCGATGATTATACACTTTACCTGAAAGTTTTTGTCAGGTATTAGTGTGCAAAATCAACCTCAAAATTTCCCTTAATTCT
>JANOVD010000283.1:0-2179 GCA_031417255.1 Chitinophagaceae bacterium | reverse complement strand
CAGTTCATCGGGCGCGCTCCGTTGAACGACAACGGCACGCATCTGGTCGCCATGAACAACGAATTGAATCGCGGCACTCCGCTGCGCCGCATGATCGCCTCGGCCAACCAGTCAAAGGGCAAGTTTGGCGCCAGTGATGTGATGGTGGCCGATGCCCAGCCGAAACTGCAAGTACAGCCGGTGGAGCCGGTGCAAACCGTGGCCTTTGAGCCGCCACAACCCGAACCGCTGGACAATGGCGCCGGGCAGGGGCTGGTCACCACATACTACGTGCAGCTTGGTTCATTCGGCGATCCTGAAAATGCCGGCCGCGCCCGCGACCAGTTTGCCTCCGTCTGGCCGGTTCAGTTCATCGAGCTGTCAGGCTCGGCGGGGCCAGTTTATCGCGTCCGGCTTGGACCGATTGCCGACCAGGTTGATGCCGAGACCGCGCTCGACAATGCCAAGGCCGCAGGCTTCGGCGATGCCAGGATGGTGAGCGCCCAAACCGTGCAGGCCTCCCTGCAATAGGCATATCGGGCTTCCACTTCGGTTGATCACGCGCTAGTTTGGTGCTTCACCCGAGGATCGGACCTTCATGCGCCGCGTTATGGCCACCAGCCGACTTGCAAGCTTCATCTGCTGCCTTGTCTTTGCCCTTGTGGCCATGCCAAGGACTGGCTTGGCGCAAGACCAGGGATATGAGAGCAAGGCCAGGCAGGCCATTCTGATCGATGCCCGTACCGGCCAGGTTCTCTACGAGAAGGACGCCGGCTCGGCCATTCCGCCCGCCAGCATGAGCAAGCTGATGACCATGATCATGGTTTTCGAGGCGCTCAAAGACAGCAAGCTCACGCTCGAGCAGGAGCTGACGGTGAGCGAGAATGCCTGGCGGCGCGGTGGTGCCACGTCCGGCGGTTCCACCATGTATGCCGATCTCAATTCCCGCATCAAGTTGCAGGACCTCATAAAGGGCGTCGTGGTGCAATCGGCCAACGACGCCTGCATTGCCATTGCCGAGGCGATGAGCGGAAGCGAAGCGAGTTTCGCCCAGAAGATGACGGAACGCGCCCATGAGATCGGCGCCAAGACCGCGACCTTCCGCAATGCCACGGGCCTGCCAGACCCCGAGCACCGCATGAGCGTGCGCGACCTGTCGATCATGGCGCGTTACATCAACATCACGTTCCCCGAGTACTACAAATATTACTCCATCCCGGAATTCACCTGGAACAAGATCCGCCAAGAGAACCGCAATCCGCTGCTGAAGGACTATCCGGGTGCGGACGGCATGAAGACCGGTTTCACAAAGGAGGCCGGCTACGGCCTGGTGGGTTCTGCCGCCCGCGATGGCAGGCGGCTTGTCATGGTGATCGCCGGGCTGAAAAGTATCAACGAGCGCAAGCAGGAAGCGCAAAATCTTTTGGACTGGGGTTTCCGCCAGTTCCGTCCTGTCGACGTTTTCGCCAAGGGCGACCGCGTCGGTTCGGCCCGCGTCTGGGGCGGCACCGACCGGTCGGTCGATCTCGTGGCAAGCGATAATGTACGGATCGCGCTGACGGCGGCCGAAAGCGAGGTGGTCGAGATGAAGCTCGCCTATGAAGGCCCGCTGATGGCGCCGGTAACGGCCGGAACGCGGGTCGGCACCGTCCGATTTATTGTCGATGGCCTCACCGTCGCCGATATGCCGGTCGAAACCGCAGCCGCCGTTGCCTTGGATGAATCGATGTGGTCGCGGGCAATCGATTCGATCTTCATCATGGTTTTTGGAAGCTAGATGCCCGGATTTTTCATCACCTTCGAAGGCGGCGAAGGCACCGGTAAATCGACCCAGATCAAAATCCTGGCTGAACGGCTCAAGCACCGGGAGCGGCCGCTGATCGCCACGCGCGAACCTGGCGGCACGCCCGAGGCCGAAGCCGTGCGCTCGCTCCTCGTTTCGGGCGATGTGGCGCGCTGGACGCCGAAATCGGAAGCTTTGTTGAACTATGCCGCCCGCGAGCAGCATCTCGAACAGGTGATCCGGCCGGCGTTGGCGTGAAACGCCACCGTGCTCTGCGACCGCTTCATGGATTCGACCCGCGCCTATCAAGCCTATGCCGGTGGCTGCGAGCAATCGTTTATCGATGCGCTTGAGCAAGCCATCGTCGGTGCGACGCGGCCCATCCTCACTCTCATCTTCGATCTCGACCCGGCGCTT
>JANOVD010000282.1:0-3310 GCA_031417255.1 Chitinophagaceae bacterium | reverse complement strand
TTTCGGGGCCTCTGTAATACCTGCCAACATTGCCGTTGCCGTAGTAATAATTATTGATGACCACGGCATTTCTGAAATTATAATTATTGTGATGGGAAACATAGTAGCGGTTCAAATCACGTTCGCAAATATTGCGGCGTGGTATAAAATTCCACCGGTCGTAAGGTATCGAGCCAAATGAAACATTTATGTTGATACCATGCCCAAGCGGAGCCCATCCATAATAATCATCATAGCTGCTCCAGCTAACCCATGCCGATGCCCATTCGTATCCCGGTATCCACATCCAGCCATAATAAGGATCGTATTCCCATCTTCCATAGTGAAATGGTGCCCAACCCCAGTCATGATCCGATTCCCACGACCAGCCGTAATTGGTATATTCCCAATGGCCATCGGTATAATAAGGTTTAAAGCCGGCATCATTGTTTATCCATACCTGCCCAAATCTTGGGTTGTTCATCCACCGGCCATAGGGGCTAAGTTCCTGTTGAAAAGTGGCGAAATCAACAGATACAGATACAGCCTGTGCTTTTGTTTCAGCAACAGGAGCAAAGCTGATGACCGCTAAAATGAAAATGAAAGTAAGCCTGATGTTTTTCATGATTGTACGTTTAGTTACAAGATTGTATCAAATGCAATGCTATTGACTGTTAATAAATAATAAAGTTTGTTAATTAAATGCTATGTTGCCAGGTTATGGATTGTAAACCAATTGTGTTTATGTGATCATTGACTGCTGAAAGGTTGATATTGTAAATGGTTGATAAACCGGTGAGAAGGATAATTGAATAATTTATACATATACAATTACTTTAGCTTTACATTTTACAAACAAAGTGTTTAGCAATGATTGAACAGGATTTGGCTATTACCCAAACAAAAAAATGGATAAAAGATGTTGTAATAGGATGTAATTTTTGTCCTTTTGCAGCACAGGTAGTAAAACAAAAAACTGTTTTTTATAAGGTTGAAACTGCAACAACAACAGATATTAGCCTTGATTCATTTTTGCAGGAAGTAAAAAGGCTGGATAACGATGATACCATTGAAACTTCTTTTTTAATTTTTACAAATACCTTTAAAAGTTTTGATGATTACCTCGGTTTGGTTTCGATGGCTGAAAAACTTTTAAAGCAAAAAGGATATAACGGCATTTATCAACTGGCAAGTTTTCATCCACTTTACAGGTTTGCAGGTGCACCTGATGATGACGCTGCAAATTTTACCAACCGCTCTGTTTACCCCATGTTGCACCTGCTGCGTGAAGCCAGTATTGATAAAGCGTTGGAGCATTACCACAACCCGGAAGCCATTCCGGAACGAAATATAAATTTTGCCAGGGAAAAAGGGACTGTTTATATGAAAATGTTGAGAGATGCGTGTTTAAAATTCTAAATTAGTCCCTTATTTTACATTGATTCATTTGATCCCCAAAAAATATTTTATTTTATTTGATGACCTTTTGTAAAAAACGACATTAAATAGTATAAGCCAATAGAAAATGACTGATAAAGAAATAATCGAACATTTAAAGAATAATAAATACTCCAGAGCCACTAAGGGCCTATATAGCTTACTGACTGCTGTAAAAAAACACATCCTCAATAACAGCGGAACGGCAGAAGATGCCGGGGATATTTTCCAGGATGCGCTTGTAATACTTTATAAGAAGGTTCATACCGGGAACTTTGTGCTCAATTCATCCCTGGAAACATGGCTGTATGCGGTTACAAAAAATCTCTGGTTGCAGGAATTGCGGAAAAGGAAAAAACTGCCGGTTGAAGAAGCACCAAACGATATTGCTGATCTGGTAGTGAATGAGGAACAAAGCTTCGCCATTGCAACAACAGCTTTTAATTTATTGGGGAACAAATGCAGGCAGTTATTAATGCTGTTTTATTTTCAAAAAAAGAGTTTTAGGGAGATTGCAGCCTCACTTGCTTTCAGTAATGAAAAAGTAGCAAAGAACCAGAAATACCGTTGTATTCAAAAAGCAAAAGAAAATTATTTAATACTTGCCCAAACTGATCCTCATGAATAATAGCACCATACTTATAGACAGGTACCTGCAAAATGAAATGAGTATAGAAGAAATAGCTGCCTTTGAACTGCAATTATCAACTGATAAAACTTTGCAGGAAGAATTTGCGATACAAATGCAGATCATTAACGCCGCTGAAACTGCAGGATTGAAAAATGAATTTACAAGGGCAATCCGGAAAAGAATCATTACCAGGCGATTGATCGGTTGGGGACTAGTAATCATCATAGCGGCTATCGCATTTATTTTTTATGCAATAAAAAATGACCTGTTTCATTTCATTGGTTCAAAAGAAAAGCAAGAGGGTTTTCAGGCAATTGAAAGATTTGATATTTCTAATACTACAGACACGATCATTGAAACCAGGGAGGGGGTTGTGTTTGCTATACCGGCTCATGCATTCACCGGCAGCAACAATATTCAACTTGAAATTAAAACAGCTTTGAATGCTTATGAAATAATGCAAAACGGGCTTTCTACCATGAGTGGCAATGATATGTTGAAAACGGCAGGCATGTTTTACATAAATGGTTATAACAATGGCCAGCAGGCTTTGCTTGTAAAAGAAATTGCTGTAAGTGTTCCTGCCCAAAAAATAAACCCAGCTATGCAGTTATTTGATGGTGTGCAGGACAGCAGTGGCCGGATCAATTGGATTAATCCAAAACCTGTTGAGAAAAAACTCCGGACTTATGATGTTACAACACTTGATTTTTACCCTCCTAAATATATACCCGCTTTAAAAGCTTTGCAAAAAGATTATCAAAATAAAGAATATACTGACAGCCTTTATTATTCATTTAGCGGATACCCTCATGCTGAAATGCCTATAAAAACGGATCCAATATCACCTAAAACAGCAAATGCAATATTTGAAAATGGCTACGCCCTCGTAGATTCATCAAAGAAATATGGAGTTGACACTGCATATTATCCAAATTATGATCATGCTCCAATTTATCAAATAGACCCATCAAAAATCAGGGCTGTTTGGAATAAGCAATTTAATAATACCCTTATTGCAACAAAGGAATTTGAAGAAAGGCTACGTTTTATGCACAGCCTTTGTGAAGAGGGATATTTAGAAGTGTATCTAAGAAATCTTAATAAACCACTATATCAAACCGATCAACTGATCGCTGATAACTGCAACGGGACCATAAAAAATAAATTCCTGGAATATGCAGCACGAAAAGATGGGGGAGTTATGATCGCCGATGGCCTGCAACAAAAACTCAGTATTTATTTTCAGCAAAAATCAAAAGC
>JANOVD010000281.1:0-1955 GCA_031417255.1 Chitinophagaceae bacterium | reverse complement strand
ATACCGTAAATACAACTTACGCTGGCAACAATGATTATGTCCCTGCGGCCACTTAATAACTGTGCCGTTGCCTGCAGGCGTAGTTTATCAAGTTCTTCATTAATGCTCAAATCTTTTTCAATGTAGGTATTGCTCACAGGCATATAAGCCTCGGGCTGGTAGTAATCGTAATAGGAAACGAAATAGCCAACTGCATTGTCTGGGAAAAACTGTTTGAACTCGCCATACAATTGTGCTACCAATGTTTTGTTATGGGTAATAACCAATGTAGGCTGTTGCACATTCATTATAACATTGGCCATGGTAAATGTTTTACCGCTGCCGGTAACGCCCAAAAGTGTTTGGTACCTTTCTCCATTTAAAACGCCTTCCGTGAGTTGGCGGATGGCATCAGGCTGATCGCCGGCAGGGGAATATGGTGCTTGAAGTTGAAATGGCACTTAACTTAAAAATTAATTGGATCGCAAATTTACCAAGATTATTTTATGATGCTGTTATTTAAAAAAATCAGGATGCTGTTTATTAAAATCAGTAGCGTCCTGGTAAGCTTTGGCAACAGCAAGCAAGGTTGCTTCGCTGTATAAATTACCAACCAACGTTATACTGGTGGGCAAATTGTTTTTATTATACCCCGTTGGAAAACAGACTGCAGGATGACCAGTAAGATTGGTAATGCTTAACTGTTCTCCCCCATAAGTTGGGCAAATAAAAATATCATATTCATTGATAACAGCATTTACTTTTTGCATCAATAAATAACGATGCCGGTAAGCATTAATATATTCCACTGCCGGAATAAAACGTGCCGAACGGAATTGATTTGGCCAATCACGTTTGCCTTGTCTTGTCATTATATCATCCATTTCACTCCTGGTAAAATCATCAAATTGTGCTGCACATTCTGCACTGATAATGGGACCTATAATATCAAAATTATAAACGGAAGAATCCGGAAAATCAACCGGAATTAATTGTGCGCCAAGTTTCCTGTATACATCCAGCACTTTTAATTCATTCCCCAAAGTGTCGCTTTTATTAAAATAATTTTTTGCATAGGCGATCTTTAGTTTTGAGAAATCAACTTTACCGGTGTAATTAAATGGCATGTTTACGGCTGCCTGATCTTTTCCATCAGTGCCATGTATATAATTAAAAACAACCGCAGCATCTTCCGCAGATCTGCAAATGGGGCCTATCTTATCCAGGCTGTAACTTAATGCCATGGCACCGGTTCTGCTGATGCTGCCAAAAGTAGGCCTGAGGCCGGTTGCCCCGCATTGGGTGGAAGGGGAGATTATAGAACCGAGGGTTTCGGTACCAATTGCAAAAGGAACTAAACCTGCAATGGTAGCGGCTGTTGAACCTGCCGATGAACCGCTTGATCCTCGTTTTAAATTCCAGGGATTTTTAGTTCGGCCACCATACCAATAATCACCCATGGCCAGCGCACCTAAAGTGAATTTTGCAATGAGTACTGCTCCTGCCTCCTTTAATTTGGTAAATACAAAAGCATCTTCTTCAATCCTTTGATCCTTGTAAGGGGCAGCGCCCCAGGTAGTTTTTGTTCCTTTTACAGAAAACAGATCTTTAAGTCCGTAAGGGATGCCATGTAAAGGCCCACGGTATTTGCCATTGGCAATTTCGGCATCGGCTTCTGCAGCTTCCTGCATGGCAATATCTTCCGTTAAAGAGATTACGCATTGCAATGTATCTCCGTATTTTTTTAACCTTTCAATGAAAAATTTTGTCAGTTCAACCGAACTTATTTTTTTGTTTTTGATCAAGGATGCCAGTTCAAGCAATGAATAAAAAGTTAATTAGTCGTCCCTCAAAAAGGCCTATAATCCACTTCCAGTAATAGTTTATGCACAATTATGGATAAATAAATCTTCTGGAAAAGTAGAAAAAGGTTTAAAAATCTTGCAGATTTGTATCATGTTAGCAAAACAAAAAAA
>JANOVD010000280.1:0-11856 GCA_031417255.1 Chitinophagaceae bacterium | reverse complement strand
AAAACCGTACCGGATGGGGTGAAAGAAATTTACACACTTTTAAAAACAGGTATTGTTACCGATTCGTTTGTAGAGAAATTCAGAAATATTTAATGCTTCGAATAGTAAAAAATTAATTGACGATTTGCTCCAGCTTTAGGCTGGAGCATTTTTTTTATATAGGTTTGCACAGCAATAATAAGTTAAGCAGCCTGGCCGTTTATTCAGAAACTAAAAAACTATGCTTTTACTCAGTGGCCCAAACATGGCCGGCAACGAATGGAAATATGTAAAAGACTGCTTAGATACCGGCTGGGTAAGCAGTGTTGGCGCCTATGTAGATCAGTTTGAAAAAATGAGTGCAGAATTTGCTGGTACTAAATATGCAGTAGCTACCAGCAGTGGTACAACAGCCTTACATATTTGTTTGGTGATGATGGGTGTAAATGCCGATGATTATGTGATTACCCCAAACATAACATTTATTGCCACCTGCAATTCCATTAAATATACCGGCGCCGATCCGATATTGATTGATGCCGACCCCGGCACCTGGCAAATGGACCTTGATCTGCTGGAACAGTTTTTTGCTGAAGAAACCGAACAGCGTAATGGTGTGTGTCATTATAAAAAAGATGGCCGCAGAATTCCAATTTTAATGCCCGTGCATGTGTTGGGGAATATGTGCGATATGGAAAGGCTGATGGCTTTAGCAAATCAATATAACGTTACAGTAATTGAAGACAGCACCGAAGCATTAGGTTCTTATTACAAAGGAAAACATTCGGGCGGTTTTGGTTTGATGGGTACATTCAGTTACAATGGCAATAAAATAATTACAACAGGTGGTGGCGGTATGATTGTTACCAACGACGAAGTGTTGGCAAAAAAAGCAAAGCATTTAACCACACAGGCCAAGAGTGATCCTTTTGAATATGTGCACGATGAAATTGGCTACAATTACCGGCTGGTGAATGTTGCTGCAGCTATGGGTGTGGCGCAAATGGAATTATTACCTGGGTTTATTAAACGTAAGCATGCGATAACAGCCTTTTATAAAAACGAATTGCAGGGTGTTGGCGATATAAAATTTCAGGAAGTGAGCGATGATGTAAACCCCAATTGCTGGTTGCCAACTATTATGACAGAAAAGCAAAAAGCAGTGTTGAAGATCCTGAATGATAACAAAATGCAGAGCCGCCCGTTTTGGGTGCCCATGAACCAGTTGCTTATGTTTACCGGCAATATTTTTTATAACAAAAACAATCAGTCAGATTTTGTTTATCAGCGTTGTTTAAGCATTCCCTGCTCTACAAATATTACTGATGAAGAAATGAAAGCTGTTTGCGAAAAGATAAAAGAAGTGTTTTAGCAGTTGGCAATATGCAGTTGGCAGTTTGCAATTTAAAAGCAAGCAGCTTCTGCCCACTGCCCACTGCCAACTGCCAACTGTTTAATATGTACAAACTAACAAAACGCATCATCGATATCCTTATTGCAACTATTGCACTATTATTCCTGTCACCTGTTTTCATTATCTCTATCATAATTTTATTGTTAACCGGCGAGCACGAAGTGTTTTATCTTCAAAAAAGAGTAGGATATAAAATCAGGATATTTAAAATCTGGAAATTTGCTTCCATGGTTAAAAACAGCCCTAACATAGGCACAGGTGAAATTACTTTACGAAACGATCCAAGGGTTACAAAATTTGGCAAAATTCTGCGCAGGACCAAAGTGAATGAACTGCCACAGATCATCAATGTATTAAAAGGTGATATGAGTATTGTGGGCCCCAGGCCATTGATGGAAGTGAGTTTTAAACTATACCCCGATGAAGTACAACAGAAAATTTACAATTGCAAACCGGGCATGACCGGTATCGGTTCAATCATTTTTCGTGATGAAGAAAAATTGGTTTCAGGTGCCGCAGATCCCCAGGCCATGTATAGAAATATCTACCTGTACAAAGGAACTGTAGAATTGTGGTATCAAAAAAAGGCATCGCTGTACACCGATTTTAAAATTATATTCCTTACTGCCTGGTGCATACTGTTTCCTCAAAACCAATTGATAAATATAATTTTTAAAGATTTACCGCCACGTTCGTTTTAAGCAAATGCACTAACTTTAATAAACTTAAAAAACTGTATTTGAACAAATCGTACCGGTAATTGTAATATGCCTGGATAAAACCACAAGTATGCATTCTTTCACAATTAAAGATCTCCAAAATCTGTCCGGAATAAAAGCCCATACCATACGCATTTGGGAACAACGTTATTCATTTTTAAAACCTGGCCGCACTACTACAAACATCCGCTATTACAGTAATGATGAGCTGAAGACGATACTGAATGTAGCATTACTCAATAAATTCGGCTTTAAAATATCATACATTGATAAAATGAACAAGGCCGAGATGAGGGAAAAGATACTTTCGCTAAATCAACAGGATGCCCAGCTGGAGCGAATTGTAAACTCGCTGATTCAGAATATGGTTGACCTGGATATGGAAAGTTTTGAAAATGTTATTGATGATTATATAAGTACCCGGGGAATAGAAAAAACTGTCACACAGATTATTTTTCCATACCTCGAAAAGATCGGCATACTTTGGTTAACCAATCATATCAATCCTGCACAGGAGCACCTGGTTACCAATATCATCCGCCAAAAATTAATTGCTGGTATTGAAAATGTGCATAGTTCAATTCAAATTGATAAAACAGTTTTATTATTTCTGCCCGAAGGTGAATATCACGAACTGACCCTTCTTTTTATCAATTATATGCTGAAAAGCAAAGGTGTTAAAACCATTTACCTCGGTTGCAGTATTCCGCTGCAGGATGTAGAATACCTGGTAAATCTAAAAAATCCCGATTATCTGTACACCCATTTAACCACATCGGGTGCTAAATTTAATTTAGATAAATTTATAACCACGGTAAGTAAAAATTTTCCGGATACACCCGTTATTATATCAGGATTAGTGACAGATACCTACGAAAAAAAGATTGCCCCTCCTATAAAATTAAAAAAATCTTACGCCGAAGTAATGGAGTTTATATCCGGGTTATAAGCAAATCCCGATTTCAACTTTGTATAATTACCAACGCTTCATTTGTTAATTGAAGCTGAAAAATGTAAACAAAATTAGGTTTAGTTAAAACATTTCGTTTAATTTTATGTCTTAATAGTTAAACATAAACTGATGTCAACAGTTGAATTCAACCAATCGCTCATTAGTAATTCTGAATACTTAAAGCCATTTGCCATCACATTGACTAAGGATATGGAATCGGCAAAAGATCTTATACAGGAAACGCTGTACAGGGCTTTGGCAAATAGAGAAAAGTACAATGCCGGCACCAATATAAAAGCCTGGATGTACACCATCATGCGTAATATTTTTATCAACAACTACCGGCGCAGCGCCAAACAAAATACCATTTTTGATAATACACCGAATGATTTTTTACTGGATTATAACCAGGTTACCACGGCAAATGCTGCCGAAACAAATCTCTCATTAAAAGAAATTAAACAAGCGGTTTATCATTTACCCGATATATTTAAACATCCGTTTGAGTTATATTTTGAGGGATATAAATACCACGAGATTGCAGTTATTTTGATGGAACCATTAGGAACCGTTAAAAGCAGGATACACTTTGCCCGTAAATTATTAAAGCAGCAGTTAACAAGGTTTTAATTTTAAATAATACCCACCGGCACTGACTCACATATCGTTCAATACCGTATTTTAGCAGATTGAAAAAGGCAGTAATTATAGGAAGTGGTTTTGCGGGGTTATCAGCTGCCTGTTTTATGGCAAAAGCAGGATGGGATGTAACGGTACTTGAAAAACAGGCAACTCCCGGAGGGCGTGCAAGACAATTAAAAGAAGCAGGTTTTGTTTTTGATATGGGCCCCAGTTGGTACTGGATGCCCGAAGTGTTTGAAAGATTTTTTAAAAGCTTTGGAAAAAAGGTTTCGGATTTTTATAAATTGGATAGATTGGATCCTTCTTACCGTGTTTACTGGTCGCAGACTCCTGGTGGGAAAGATGGGCCGATGGATATACCGGCAGATTACGAAGCCTTAAAAAAGTTATTTGAAAGTATTGAACCCGGCAGTGGCGCACAGCTTGATAGTTTTATGAAGGAAGCAGTTTATAAATACGAAGTTGGTATTAATAAACTGGTGCATAAACCTGGTCAGTCTTATGCCGAATTTTTAGACTGGGACCTGGTGAAAGGCGTTTTTAAACTGGATGTGTTTACTTCAATGAAAAAACACATCAGCAAACATTTTAAAAATACAAAACTTCAGCAACTGCTGGAGTTTCCGGTTTTGTTTCTTGGAGCATTGCCTGAAAATACGCCGGCTTTATATAGTTTGATGAATTATGCCGATATAAAGCTGGGCACCTGGTATCCACACGAAGGCATGTATAAAATTGTGGAGGGTATGTTTAGCGTTGCAGAAGAACTGGGTGTAAAATTTATTTTTAACAGCGATGTGAATGAAATAAAAGTTGAGCAGGGTAAGGCGAAGAGTGTAATAGCTCTGACAACGAACAACGAACAACAAGCAACGATCAACGCTTATGATGCTGATGTGGTTATTGGGGCAGCCGATTATCATTTTATTGAAACCAAACTGTTGCCTCAGAACTGCAGAAGTTATAGTGAAGATTACTGGAACAAAAGAGTGATGGCGCCCAGTTGTTTATTATATTACGTGGGTTTAAATAAAAAACTGGAAGGGGTTTTACACCACTCCCTGTTTTTCGACAGCGACTTTGAAATACATGGTAAAGAAATTTATACATCAAAACAATGGCCGGTTGACCCGCTGTTTTATGTATGTACACCATCGGTTACAGATGAAACAGTGGCACCTGCAGGGCATGAAAATATGTTTTTTTTAATACCGGTTGCCACAGGTTTGCAGGGAGATACGGAGGAACTGAGGGAAGCTTATTTTGAAAAAATAGTGGAGAGGTTTGAAAGATATACGGGTCAAACTATTAAGGATTCAATCGTTTATAAAAAAACCTACTCGGTGAGTAATTTTGTAAATGACTATAATTCTTTTAAGGGAAATGCTTACGGATTGGCAAATACTTTAATGCAAACGGCAAATTTGAAGCCTTCATGCAGAAGTATTAAAATAAAAAACTTATTTTACACCGGTCAGCTAACTGTTCCCGGTCCCGGAGTGCCCCCCTCTTTAATTAGCGGGGAAGTGGTTGCTAAGGAAGTAACCAGGCATTTTGGGTAATTAAAATATATTTTTACAACCGGGCAGCCTGTAGGCGGTAAAAAATACCATCAAAAATAAAATCTGTATTTTAGTATCAGTATCCGTTTTAAAGACCAATTTTTAAATTGAAAACAAAATTTGTAAAAGGAAATGATTAAGCTTTTCCATGATGTTAGTCAGCAATGCAGCAAGGCTGTAACTGAAAAATACAGCACTTCTTTCAGCAGCGCCATTAAATTGCTACACCCCGATCTACGTACGCCTATCTATAACATTTATGGATTTGTACGCTTTGCCGATGAGATTGTAGATACTTTTCATCAATATAAAAAAGAAGAACTGCTGATTGAGTTTAAAAAAGATACTTATGCTGCTATTGTAAGAGGCATCAGCCTGAATCCCATTCTGCACAGTTTCCAGATCACCGTAAGAGATTATAATATTCCTCACGATCTGATTGAATCTTTTTTCAGCAGCATGGAAATGGATCTTAGCAAAACCGAATACAACAGCAATGGTTACAAAGATTATATTTATGGCAGTGCCGAAGTAGTTGGCCTTATGTGCCTGTATGTTTTTTGTGAAGGAGATAAAAATATGTACAACGATCTAAAACCATCGGCCCAGGCATTGGGTGCGGCATTTCAGAAAGTTAATTTTTTAAGGGATGTGAAAGCTGATTATGAGCAATTGAACCGATCGTATTTTCCGGAAGTTGATTTTAGAAACTTTACACCCTACATGAAAAAGCAGATTGAAGATGATATAGCTGCCGATTTTGAAAATGCATATGAAGGAATTTTAAACCTGCCAACTAAGGCAAGATTTGGGGTGTATGTAGCTTACAAATATTATTTATCGTTGTTTAAAAAAATAAAACGTACCGCACCTGCCAATATTATGGAACAACGAATCCGTATTCCCAATTATGGCAAAGCCTATATTGTTGCAAAAGCAGGATTAAGAAGTCAGTTCAATTTATATTAACCGTTACAAACTTATGGATGTTATTTTGGTAGATGAACATGATGTGCAAACAGGCACCATGGAAAAAATGGAAGTTCATCAAAAAGCCCTGCTGCACAGGGCTTTCAGCATTTTTATTTTTAATGAAAAGGGTGAGATACTGTTGCAAAAAAGGGCAGATAAAAAATACCATAGCGGCGGCCTGTGGACAAATGCATGCTGCAGCCACCCTCAGCCCGGTGAAGAAACTTTAGCAGCCGCACAAATACGTTTGCAGGAGGAGATGGGGTTTAATGCAGCATTAAAAAAGGCATTTGATTTTATTTACAAAGCAGCTTTTGATAACGGCTTAACCGAACATGAGTTTGATCATGTTTTTATTGGCACTTACAACGGAACTATTGTACCCAATGCTGAAGAGGTAAGCGATTATTGTTTTAAATCTGTTGAAGAAATCAAAAATTCAATTCAGTCTCATCCGCAGAAATATACCGAGTGGTTTAAAATTGCTTTTCCAAAAATGGAAGCGTATCTTGAAACAGCATCAAACTGATTTGTTCAGCAGAAAAAATAATTCGTGTTAAACAGGGTTACAAAATTTGAAATTGCCACAGCCATTGCTGTTTTATTTCATACCATTGGTTTGGTTGGACTGCTGTATTTTGATAAAACTTTTTTTCTTGCCGCAACACCTTATAATTTATTGCTTTCTTTTGCACTGTTGATCTGGACACAACAGGAGAAAAATTTATTTTTCTTTCTTTTTTTAATTACCTGTTTTGCTGTTGGTATTGTTGTTGAAATTATTGGCATTAACACCGGGGTGCTTTTTGGAGATTATACCTATGGAAAAGTGCTCGGTTACCAGCTTAAAAATGTGCCGCTGCTTATCGGCATTAACTGGTTTCTCATTATTTATTGCTGCGGTATCAGTATTCATACCGTGCTGATGAAAGCCATTAACCGTATTGCTGCTGATACCGGTAAAAAACCAATGGTATTAAAAGCCCTGTCGGTAATTGTTGATGGCGCCACCCTTGCGGTTTTTTTCGACTGGCTGATGGAACCCGTGGCCGTTAAACTTGGCTATTGGGTTTGGAATGGCGATGGAGAAATACCTATGTTTAATTATATATGCTGGTTTGTGGTAAGTTTGTTGTTATTAACAGGATTTCATTTTTCAAAATTCAATAAACGAAACAAATTCGCTGTAAATTTGTTACTCATTCAACTGATGTTTTTTCTGATATTAAGAACATTTTTGAAATAATTTTTTAATGAACTGGATTTTTTATATAGCAATTACATTAACAACTTTCATCTTGATGGAAGGCTTTACCTGGTGCCTGCACCGCTATGTAATGCATGGCTATGGCTGGTTCCTGCATAAAGATCATCATCAAAAAGGGCCGGGTTTTTTTGAAAAGAATGATGCCTTTTTTCTCATATTTGCCATACCAAGCTGGCTGCTTATCATGCTGGGTGTAATTTATAAACAATACTGGATGATTTGTATTGGTGCCGGATTTACATTGTATGGCCTTGCTTATTTCCTGGTGCATGAAGTAATCATTCACCAGCGCTTTAAATGGTTTACCCGCAGTAACAACACTTATGTACGTGCCATACGCTGGGCACATAAAATGCATCATAAGCATTTAGAAAAGGAAGAGGGGGAAAGTTTCGGCATGCTTTGGGTTCATAAAAAATACTGGGACAAAGTAAGGGCTGATAAAAAGCGACATGCAAAGCATATTGAAGTGGTTGAAACGGCTTCGGCTTAAGCTGCTTTAATAATTTTACTGTCAGCCTGAGGCACTCATAAAAAAAGTTTAAGCTCTTTGCAAATGACAATAAGAAAAGAATTTTCTCAGCTTCGCTGCGAAAAGAGGTTTGCCACCAAGGCACAAAGGCACGAAGTAGAAAAATGCTTCGCATTTTCCTTTGTGTCTTCGAGTCTTAGTGGCTAAATTCAATTTTTGTAAAAATTGTTTATCAACCTTTTAAAATACTTGTCATTAGCAGCCTGTCGAAGGCGGGTTGTAATTAAAATGATGTGTACTCAATATTTTACCGCCTTCGACAAGCTCAGGCTGACAACTTTTATCAAGATGCAAATTTGAATCCTCACTACACATATTTTCTTATTCTTGCTGCATCCCTTGCCGGCCCGCTGGCATTGAGCTTTGATAAGAAAGTGGCTTTTTACAAAAACTGGAAATTCCTTTTTCCGGCGATGCTCATACCGGCATTATTTTATGCAGCCTGGGATGTTTATTTTACTGCAAAAGGGGTTTGGAGTTTTAATGAAGCATATATCACCGGTATTAAACTGTATAACCTGCCCATTGAAGAAGTGCTTTTCTTTTTTATTGTTCCTTACTGCTGTGTGTTTATTTATGCCTGTATCAGAAGTTATTTTCCCGGCCTTGTAAATAAAAAAAATGCTGACCTGGCTTTGCAAATCATAGCAATGGGATTGGTCATAACCGGCCTGATTTATAAGGATAAAGATTACACCGGCTACACTTTTATACTTACAGGTTTTTTTATTGCCTTGTTATATAAGTTCCGAAAGTTTTTCAAAAACTTTGATGCTGTTTCTTTTCTGATCTCTTATGCCATTTGCTTAATTCCTTTCTTAATTGTAAATGGATTTCTTACAGCTATTCCGGTTGTAATTTATAACGATGCTGAAAACCTGGGTATCAGAATTTATACAATACCATTTGAAGATATGTTTTACGGAATGCTGCTTATACTGATAAATATTGTTTTGTATGAGAAATTGAAAAACAGGTAAAATGATTTTCTATTGCCACGGCCTTCAGGCCGTAGGTTAAAAAACAGATCATGATAGGCTTTAGCCCAAGTGTAGTTTTCTGGAGAATTCAAAAACTTGGCTGAATTTTATTATTTTAAACAGTTTGGCTAAAGCCGATTACACACTTATTAATCAACCCACGGCCTAAAGGCCGTGGCAATATAGTCAGACTTAAAAACGCTGAACCTTTCCACTCCCTGTCATCGGCAACGATTCTACAATTGTTAACCGCTGCGGCGCTTTAAAAGCCGAAAGCCTTTTTTTGCAATACGTCAAAACATCTTCCACATCAATTGTTGCACCTTCCTCTAAAACAATTTCACCTACAATTATTTGTCCAAGCAACGGGTGCGGACTGCTGCTGATACGTGCCTGTTTAATTTCCGGTATCATTTCCAGAACCGCTTCCACTTCTTCCGGAAAAACTTTTAAGCCTGAAATATTTATAACTGATTTTGACCGGCCTTCAATTTTTATCAAACCATCTGATGCCTTGGAAGCATAGTCAGCGGTTAAAAAATAACCGTTCTGTAAAACATCTTTTCTTAAAGTTGGAGGTATAAGGTAAGCATCAAACATGCCCGGCCCTTTAATGCCCAGGTTACCAATACTGCCGTTTGGCAAAGGGTTATTGTTTTCATCCAAAATATCAACTGTATATCCTGGCAGGGTATAACCAACCGCTTCGGGATGTTCGGCAGATTTTACATAATTTAAAATAGGAATTCCAATTTCAATAATGCCGTACGCCTGGCTCACATCCAATTTAAATCTTTCTTTAAATACTTTACATACATCCAATGAAATACCTGCTGATGTAGAGATCACTTTTTTTAGCGAAGCCATTTGTTCTAAACCTGCATCATTTGCCAGTAATCTTATCTGTACCGGCGATGCATATAATAAAGTTCCTTTGTGCCGGTTGGTTATTTCAATAATATTTTTTGCCAGAAAATCTTTTGCAATGGCAATTGCCGCACCAAATTTTACATACAAAATTATTGAAACAATAAAGTGATAAGCCATGGGGAGTACCCAAATAACGGTATCTGTTGGGCCAAGTTCCAATCCTTTGTTTGCAGCATTTATTCTTTCCAAAACTGATTGATGAGAAACAATAACGCCTTTTGATTTTCCGGTAGTGCCGGAAGTGAACCGTATAAATGCAGGCTGATGTACAAAGGGTGCAAATGCAACTGACTCATGAATGCCGGTAAATCCAAAACGAAAAGATCCGATTTTCATCGGAATTACGGTATCAACATCATCTAAAGGTTGAGCAGTAGTCCTGTCATCTATTATTGCATGCAGTTTTGCATCCTGTAAAATATCATCAATCTCAGCTCTTTTTAATTGCGGCGACATGGGCATTACTACAGCACCGGTTCCAACTGCCGCAAAAATACCGATGATAAAATGCCTGCCATTGCCTGCCATTACACCGATGCCCATGCCTTCCTTAATTCCAAGGTTCACCAGGTGAGTACGCAACTCCTCTGTTTCATTATACAATTGTTGAAAACTGATCATGCCATGATCATCATAAACAGCGGGATTATCTGGCCATTTTTGTGCAGCATCTCTCAGTATTTCATAAACAGGCAATGGTTTCATCTTGTAAAAATACTTATAATTGCCCGTTTTGAATTTGCCTCACGGCATCAGGCAGAGAATCATTTGATGCAACAGCAGCAGCCATGCAGCCGGCAGCATAGCCTGTTTGTAAACAAATACCCATTACCCTTGCACTTGCAATAGCAGCATCAGTAGCAGAAATATTCCTGCCTGCAAAAAATAAATTATCGATATGGGTTGATTGTAAACATCCGGCAGGCACCTGGTAAAAATCATCTTTATTAAAATACCGCATAGTAACCCTTACCTGCTGGCTCCATTCTTCAATAGGCCACGCAGCATTGGCAATGGCGTCATCAAATTTTTTGCATTGCAATACATCGCCTTCGGTAAGTATATACTTTCCGGTGCTGCGCTGGCCAATTCTTGTTCCCACTTCGGGAGCAATATGTTGCACAGATGCATTTTTAAAAGCTGCCACATGGGCAATTAAAAACTGCGAAAGATTTTCAACAAAACTGTAAGCAACAGTTTTCAGTTCCTGTAAATTTCCTGGGGTATAGGTAACAGGTAATGGTAAACCAACTTTCAGACTAACGATATTATTTTTTAAAGAGCCCGGAACTATATAAACCCTGTCATAAAAATCGGCAAGTTGCTTTTTATCAATAGCCGATTTTAATGTCTTCATCAGGATCATTCCAAGTCTTGCTTCATTGGTTTCATCAATCCCCTGCATGGTAAAAACCTGTGCAGCGGCCTGGTAATTTTCACTTTTGATCAACGGCAGATCAGCAGCCCTGCTGATGATACTGTCTCCTGAGCAATCAATGATAGATTTTAAATGAATAAATACAGGATTGCCACCGGCAATTACAGAGACTGAAATAATTTTTTCATTTTCTACCTGTACAGTTTTTAATACCGAATTAAAATGAACGGTTATTTTATTTTCATGTAACAGATCCAGGGAAATGTTTTTAAATGCATCAATATTGTACGGTAAATAATGCAGGCCATCTGCATTGTGCAGTGGTTTTGTATTTGATTTGTTTTGCAACAATTCTGCAAACTCCTTTGCAAATCCTTTTACAATAAATTCAGGAATATTGTTGTTGCTGAATTTGTACAAGCCGCAAACTGTACCAACTTCGGCCGCCGTTGCCTTTCCCCCCAAATAAGCATTACGTTCAATCAGTATTACCTGTAAGCCTTTACGGGCAACAGCTACAGCGGCTGCA
>JANOVD010000279.1:0-5967 GCA_031417255.1 Chitinophagaceae bacterium | reverse complement strand
TATCTTTTACTTTCGGGTACTGCCCTATCCTCAAATAAGTAGTTCTCTTACGTGGTTCGGTTGATAATGCTTTGGTGTAAAGCATTTGTAATTCCTTGGCCTTACTCTAACATTCAGCCCTTCATGTTTGGGTGAGGCTTCTCCGGCTTACCGGAGCTCGTATCCACACTACTACGGCCTCTGCTAACTACTGATAGTACCATACAACATTACTGTTGCTGTTTGCCGCTAAGAGATACGCTTCTCCCTTCGCCAACTTACTATCAGTTCTCTCAGGGTAAGGTCATAAACTTTCTACTCATGTAGCCTCTTCATTTACGTCGCTGTGTTCAGTGCAGTATTGGGCTTTTGTTTCTTTAACAACATCAACCACACAGTTCCGCCTTGTATGAAGTTTCTGTTCGTAGGCTCAAGTATTTGCCGCCAGCTTCTTTCGGATTCGCAGTCGCCCACGACACCCTTGCTCTTGGCTAACGATAAGTACTGCAACTCTCGTTGGGGACTTGCACCCTATAGTTTATGACCATGCCTGACACACTAAAAAGATTTCTCACTTCGTTCGAAATGACAGAAATAACCTTCCTGCCTTAGCTCACTTGCCTTATTTTTGCACCAAACCTATTTATATGAATTATACACTGGTAATACATAATATACTTCGCTGGGCAGTTTTATTATTTGGCGTATGGACGGTTATTGCTGCTTTAGCAGCAGTTATATCTAAAAGAGCATACGGGAACAGTGACAACAAAAGCGGCCTGTTTTTTATGATCAGTTGCGATATTCAATTGCTGCTGGGACTTATCTTATATTTTACCGGCATGTGGTTCGAAAAAGTAAAAAGCGATATGGGTGCAGTAATGAAAGATTCTGCAGAACGCTTCTTTGCAGTTGAGCATGCTTTAATGATGATTATTGCCTGGCTGCTAGTACATGTTGGCCGCAGTATGGTAAAACGTGCCGGTACCGATGCACAAAAACACAAACGCACACTAATATATTTTGGAATAGCGTTAATACTGATATTGGCAATGATTCCCTGGCCTTTTCGCCAACCGGGTATTGCAAGACAATTTTTTCCTCAGTTTTAAAATGATTTGAGTTACAAGATGGCAAAGAAGAAAGAACAGCCGGTTATATTGATAACCAATGATGATGGCATTACCGCACCCGGCATCCGTAATTTGGTAGAAGCTGTAAAAGACCTGGGTAAAGTTGTGGTGGTTGCACCTGATAAACCACAGAGTGGTATGGGGCATGCGATCACAATCGGGCAGCCATTACGCATGCATAAAGTAGATATTTTTGGCGACACCGAAGCCTGGCAAACCACCGGCACCCCGGTTGATTGTGTAAAACTGGCGGTAGATAAAGTGCTGCACCGCAAACCCGATCTTTGTTTAAGCGGCATTAACCATGGCGCCAACCATTCTATTAATGTACTGTACAGTGGCACCATGAGTGCCGCCATGGAAGCTTCTATTGAAAGTATACCCAGCATCGGTTTTTCTTTACTCGATTACAGTGTTGAGGCTGATTTTGCTGCATCAAGATTTTTTATTAAAAAAATAGTGAGCGCCATAATAAAGCAAAAACTGGATAAACACCTTTTGTTGAATGTGAACATTCCGGCAGTACCGCAGGAGCTGATAAAAGGAATAAAAATATGCAAACAGGCTTACGCAAAATATAAAGAAGAATTTGATGAGCGTAACGATCCGCATGGTAAAAAATATTATTGGCTTACCGGTGAATTTATCAACTTTGATAAGGCCAAAGACACCGACGTATGGGCGCTTAAAAATAATTATATAAGCGTGGTACCCGTTCAGTTTGATCTTACCAACTACACCTTAAAAAAAGTATTAGAAAAAAAGAACCTTTTCAAATGATATTTAATAAAGACAATTTTATTTTTGGAGCCATCCTGGGTTTCGTGGGTCCCATAATCGGGATAATTATTTTTAAAATGACAAAATTCCAGTCATTCACTTTTGCCAATGTATTCCAATACATGTACCAGGAACAGGGCCACCGCACATTCAGCGTAGCATTAAGTTTGGCGCTGATGGTTAATGCTGTTTTATTTACTATTTATATAAACAGCCGAAAAGATAAAACTGCAAAAGGCATTTTTGCACTTACCTGTTTGTATGGATTTTTGGTATTGTGCATTAAAACATTTTCCTGATTTTTTTGGACCCCATATTTTATTTTTCCCCATATTAACAAAAAAATTAACTTGCATTCATGCGTTACTACATCATTGCCGGCGAAGCCAGTGGCGACCTGCACGGCAGTAATCTTATCACAGAATTAAAAAAGAAAGATGCATCAGCAGATATACGCTGCTGGGGCGGCGAAAAAATGCAGGCCACCGGAGCCACACTTGTAAAGCATTACAAAGAACTTGCCTTTATGGGTTTTTTAGAAGTGATAAAAAACCTGCCAACTATTTTAAAGAATATTAAGTTTTGTAAAACAGATATTTTACAATTCAAACCCAATGCTTTAATTCTTATTGATTACCCGGGTTTTAATTTACGCATCGCCAAATGGGCAAAGGAACAGGGCATTCCTGTTATCTATTATATTTCTCCGCAGGTTTGGGCATGGAAAGAAAACAGGGTAAAACTGATAAAAAAATGTGTTGATAAAATGCTCGTCATCTTACCTTTTGAAAAAGAATTTTATGCAAAGTGGAATTACGAAGTGGAGTATGTTGGGCATCCGCTGGTTGAAGTTGTTGATGAGTATCAAGTATCAAGTATCAAGTATCAAGTATCAGGAAACACAATTGCTCTCCTTCCCGGCAGCAGGCAACAGGAGATCTTAAAAAAACTGCCCATCATGCTGGAAGTGGCAAAACATTTCCCCGACTATCAGTTTGTAGTTGCCAAAGCACCCGGACTTGATGAAAGTTTTTATGCTGAGCTTTTAGCGCCTTATAAAAATGTATCATCGGTTGTAAATAAAACTTATGAACTGCTGGTACAATCAAAAGCTGCATTGGTAACAAGCGGAACCGCAACTTTGGAAACCGCTTTGTTTGGCGTGCCCGAAGTAATCTGTTATAAAGGCAGCGCCTTCAGTTACCAGATTGCCAAACGCCTTATCAAAATAAAATTCATTGGGCTGGTTAACCTCATCATGGATAAAGAAGTGGTGAAAGAATTAATACAGGATGATTTGACGGTTGAAAATTTAAAACAGGAATTGAATTTGCTGTTGACAGATGAAGCAAAGCAAAAACAGCTAAGTGAAGATTATACTTCATTAAAAAACCTGTTAAGCGAAGGTGGACATGCATCGGCCAATGCCGCAGCAAGTATTTATACTTTTCTAACTAAACTACCTCAGTAATTTTATTGCCAAAATGATCATGGCCAGGATGGCTAGCCAAATGGACAATCTGTTGATAAAGTGCATTTTCTTTACAAATGATGAATTGGGTCTGTCAGGGTCTTTCTTCTTCAGGTATAAATATTCGGCTATTTGTGTAAGTATGCTCATTATTTTAACTTATAGCAGTAAAATTAATGCTTAAATTTAAAAATCCATCTAATACCATAAGTTTCCCGGATTAGTTGGTATTATGCCGACTTGTGCCAAGTTTTATCGGTATAAGATAACAGGTTGTTTAATAAATATCTGCAACTTTTTTAATAATAAAATTGAGATTATTTTACTTATTTTCCTGGTATCCAATCTATTTTACATTACTATTAACCAGATTATGAAATTACTTTACAAAATACTACATTTACATTATTATCCTTTATAATAAAGATGTGTTTGGATGTAAATATTAAAATAGAATTTCTAATTAAATAGCTCAAATTGAAATAATATGTTGTTTTAAACTTTGAGTTACTCAGGTTAATACTTAAACCTAAAAAGCAATGGCTGTTTTTTTAACCTTGCTATGTTGTTTTAAAGACCAGAAAAGATTTCCCTGACCAAATCTCTGTCATCTTTATTATTTAACAAAAAAGAGAACCTTACTAACATGAAAAAAATATTACTTTTTTTGTGTTTATTGTATTCAACAATAACTATTGCTCAAAAAGAAGCAGGTGAGATTATTATACAAACAATTGGTTCAAAATTTCAATTTGTAAAAGCACAAACAGGAGTGCCGGTTAACCGGCAATTATGGGATGAAGCCGACCCATTTATCAATGGCTTTTCAAGAGTTTTTCTGAAAGACAAATTTTCGTTTGTAAACAATGAAGGAAAACTGGTTAATCCCCTGGACTTTGATGATGCCAGGGATTTTTCGTATAAAATAGCAGCAGTTCAAAAAAATGGAAAATGGGGTTTTATTAACGGATCTGGAAAAATGATTTTTCCTTTTAAATACGATATAGTTTTTGATTTTGAAGATTCAGTATCCGTTGCCTATGAAAATAAAAAATGGTGGTTAATCAGCAATACTGGCGAACAGATTAAGTTACTGGATATTTCAGTTTGTTTTGGTTTTAAAAACGGAGCAGCAAAAGTTATAAAGGATGATTATGAAGGTGTATTATACAGTAATGGAAACATAATTCTTAATAAATCTAAAAAAAACAACAGCAGATTAATACCTAATCATCCAAATTCAAATGTTATAAATTCAGTTTGTCCTCCTAACATTAATTTTGAAAATGGTAATTTTTCAAACTGGTTATGCTATACCGGCAGGGTAGATTCTGTTGGAAACACAAATGTTATAACCATGATACCTGCTACTCCGGTAGCACCCGTAAATAACAGGCATACAATAGTACCCAGGGCAACCCCGTCTTTAATCGATTTTTACGGGTTATTTCCTACCAACCCTCCCGATGGAAGTAATTTTGCGGTAAAGCTTGGCAATACAAATGTTGGTGCACAGGCAGAACGGATCCTGTATACCATCAGGGTGCCGGTAAACGATACCAATTTTTCTATAAAATATGATTATGCGGTTGTTTTTCAGAATCCGAACCATACCCTTTGGGAACAGCCAAGATTTAATGCTAAAGTTTTAGACTCAGCTACAAACACTTACATTACCTGCGCTTCTTTTGAATATGTTTCAACATCCGGGCTTCCGGGTTTTCAGGTTTCAACAGTACGTTCATCGGTATTATTTAAACCCTGGTCTTCAGTTTTTGTTAGCATGAGAGGTTCTGCCGGCAGAACTTTATATCTTGAATTTACAACCGCAGATTGTGTTCCAAGAGCGCATTGGGGTTATGCTTATATAGATGTACAAAGTGTGTGTGACCAGGCAATAGAGATGCAATATAATTGTACTTATCCTAACATTACCACTTTTACCGGCCCCCCGGGGTTTCAAACCTATAAATGGTGGAACCAGAATTATTCAACACTTATTGGCACCGGCCAAACAATTACTCTTAATCCTGGCCCAATTGTAAATACAATTTATTGGCTGGAAATGACCCCTTTTGTAAATTTTGGGTGTAAAGATACCCTGATGGTAAAAATTACAGGTATTTTAAATGCACAATTTGATATGTCGGATACTACAGGATGTGCACCAAAAACACTTACTTTTTATAACAGGAATCTTCCATCTACAACAACAACCTGGAATTTTGGTGATGGCAATTTTGGAACAGGCGATACTGTAACACATACCTATTTATTACCGGGCACTTACATTGTTCAAATGAATGTAACAGTGCCAAGTGGATGTAATGGAACGGCTACGCAAACGGTTATTATTAAACCAATACCCGATGTTTTACAACCACCTGGTCAAACATTGTGTAACGGTGCTGCAACAAATACAATAGCATTTACAGGTGCAGTTAGTGGTACTACTTACAGTTGGACAAACAATAATCTATCAATTGGTTTAGCTGCAAGTGGCAGTGGAAATATTCCTTCATTCACTGCAATCAATATTACCAATGCACCGATAACTGCAACTATAACTGTTACTCCTTCAGCTAGTGGTTGTATAGGGTTGCC
>JANOVD010000278.1:0-5134 GCA_031417255.1 Chitinophagaceae bacterium | reverse complement strand
AAATTATTTGCAGCGGCAAAAAGGGAAAACAGTATGGAGTAAAATTTCGTAGTTGAATATGACAAATCTGTGATGTACCAATTCAGTAATTTTATCATTTTAATTCAGTAAATTGTAAAAAAGAAATAATTGAAGATTCTTAGAAAAATAATAATTCATACACTTGTTGTTCTGTCGGGTGTTTTGGTAATGCAAGTTGCAAATGCGCAAATGGAATTTATCCAGAACAAAGGCCAGTGGGACAGCAGGGTTGAATACCGGGGCGATTTTTCTACAGGATCTTTCTTTCTGGAAAACCAGGGTTTTACAATTGTAATGCACAATGTAAATGATTTGAAAAATGTATCTGACCAAATGCATGGCCATAATCCCAACAATCCCACAAACGGAAATCCCATCATTCTTAATTCTCATGCCTATAAAGTAAAATTTTTGGGTGGCAGTTCCTTTGCACAAAATGTGCCCGATAAAATTCAGCCTTATCATAATAATTATTTTGTAGGTAGTGATCAATCCAAATGGGCAGCCGGTTGTAAAATAGCCCAGGCGGTTACTTATAAAAATGTTTATCCAAATATTGATATCAGGTATTACAGCGACGGCGGAAATATGAAATACGATTTTATTGTTCATCCCGGCGGTAACATCAATGCCATTGCCATGCAATACGAAGGTGTTGATAAAATTGAAGTAAAGAATAAAGAACTGATGATTAAAACTTCGGTTGGCTCCATTAAAGAATTGTACCCTTACAGTTACCAGGTACTGGATGGGCAGCGAAAAACCATTAGCAACAAATATGTTGTAAAAGGCAATATTGTACGGTTTAATGTAGCCGGTTACGATCCCAAATCAACGGTTATCATTGATCCAACTTTAATTTTTTCAACCTTTACCGGCAGTACTACCGACAATTGGGGATATACAGCCACACCGGCTCCCGATGGCAGTTTTTATTCGGGCGGTATTGCTTTTGGTACCGGCTTTCCGGTTTCGGCAGGCGCTTACAAAACTGTTTTTGGTGGAGGTGTTAATGAAGATAATACAGGCCCTTATGATATAGCGATCATTAAATTTTCGGCCAATGGCAGCAACCGGTTATATGCCACATACCTGGGGGGCAGCAGTAACGAACAGCCGCACAGTATGATTTGTGATGCACAGGGAAACCTGGTTGTTGCAGGCAGAAGTAATTCGGGTAATTATCCCGGAGCATTGGTTGGCAGTGGCGGAGTTTATGATATTGTGTTGAGTAAATTAAATGCAGCCGGCACTGCGTTATTAGGCTCAATCAGAATTGGAGGCAGTGGCAACGATGGTATTAATATCAGGGGTAAATATTTTGCTCCCGAAGGTGCAGACGTAACACGCCGCAATTATGGAGATGATGCCCGGAGTGAAGTGATTATTGATGCTGCAGGTAATGTTTTATTGGCATCCTGCACACAATCTTCAAATTTTCCTGTCAGCAATTCATTAATTCAGCCAATTTTTGGCGGCGGCAGGCAGGATGGAGTAATTATAAAATTTACAGCAAATTTAAGTGCAGTTTTATTCAGTACCTATTTTGGCGGCAGTGGCGATGATGCCTGCTTTGTATTATCTCAAAGTACGGTTACCGGAGACATTTATGTGGCAGGAGGAACAAACAGTACAAATTTGCTTGGCGATAAAACCGGGGTAATGCAGCCCACCTACCAGGGTGGCGAAGTGGATGGATTTATCACACAGATTCTGAATAATGGTTCTGCAATTGTAAGAACAACATACCAGGGTACAGGTGCTAATGACCTGGTGTATGGTATTCAATTTGATAAAAAGGGATTTCCATATATAATGGGTACCACCACCGGTAGCTGGCCGGTTATTGCTGCTACTTTCAGCAATGCCGGCAGTAAACAGTTTATCAGTAAACTCAATGCCGACTTATCGGCTTATGTGTATTCAACAGTTTTTGGTACCAATGCAGCAGTGCCAAATCTGTCGCCCGTTGCATTTTTGGTTGACCGTTGCGAAAATGTATATGTTTCCGGTTGGGGAGGAGGCATCAACAATTTAAAATTATTTCCTTCGGCGGGTACCGGTGGTATGCCCGAAGTAAATCCGTTACCGGGAATTCCGGCAGCAGATGGCCAGGATTTTTTCTTTTTTGTGTTGGAAAAAAATGCACAGAGCCAGCTTTTTGGTTCGCACTTTGGCCAAAGCGGCGGCAATGATAATGTAGGTGACCATGTTGACGGAGGAACCAGCCGTTTTGATGCAAATGGCGTTATTTACCAGGCTGTATGCGGCTGTGGCGATGGAGGTAATTTTTTTCCAACTACAAATGGTGCGTGGTCCCGTACAAATAATTCAATCAATTGTAACCAGGCTGCCGTAAAAATAGAAATGAACTTTGCAGGTATTGGCGCCAGTGTTAAAGCCACCATTAATGGCGTTGTTGATACAATCGGTTGTGTTCCGCTTTCAGTAAGGTTTACCGATACATTGGCTAAAGGAAAAAGCTATATCTGGATTTATAACGACCCTTTCAGTGCCATTGCCAGAGATACTACATATGCGCCTGTTAATACAGTATTGCATACCTATAACCAGGTAGGCACTTACAAATTGATGTTGATTTCCATCGATTCTGCAACCTGCAATATTTCAGACACTGCAGAAGTAACAGTAAAAGTTGGCAGCAATGAAATTGATGTAGATTTTTCATTTTTTAAATTAGACTCCTGTAACAGTTTGCGATACCAGTTTACCAATCTTACAACTGCAACCCTTCCCAATTATACCAACCAGACCTTTTTATGGGACTTCGGCGATGGTTCGCCAAAATTAAGATCGGGTTTTGCTCCTGTAATACATACCTATCCGTCTACAGGTACATATATTGTAACGCTGATTGTTGATGATACCACGTTTTGTAATCAACCCGATACGGCAATAAAAACACTCAGGATAAGTCCCAATGTAAAAGCCATATTTACAACACCAGCCCGTGGCTGTGTGCCTTATGATGCTGAATTTACAAACATTTCGCAGGGTGGTACAGACTGGATATGGGAATTTGGCGATGGTAACTTTTCAACAGATTTTGAACCAACGCATACTTACAATGCAACCGGTACTTATAATGTTCGGTTAATTGCTATAGATACCAGTACTTGTAATAAACGGGATACATCGGCCTATTTTGCTATTACCGTATTTCCAATACCAACAGCACGTTTCAACTGGACACCAAACCCGCCGCAGGAAAATACCATAACCAATTTTATAAATCAAACTTTGGGTGCTAACCGCTATTTATGGAATTTTGGCGACGGCGTAAGTTCTACCCTCGTTAATCCATCACATCAATACAATGCAACCGGTGTTTATAAGGCTACCTTGTATGCATATAATATTGCAAATTGTGTTGATAGTTTAACGCAGGATGTGCCGATTGTAATAAAACCTTTACTGGACGTGCCTAATGCTTTTACACCCGGCAGGTTTGGTAAAAACGGAATTGTAAAAGTTGAAGGTTTTGGTATTGCAACTTTAAACTGGAAAATATATAACCGGTGGGGACAGGTTGTGTTTGCAACCAGCGACAGAAACCAGGGTTGGGATGGTACGTTTAAAGGCGCATTGCAGGCTATGGATGTTTATACGTATACTTTGGATGTAGAGTTTACTGATGGGCAGAAACTAAGAAAGACGGGGGATATAAGTTTGTTGAGATAAGGCCCCCTCTATCTCTCCGCCAGCGGGCGGAGGAGGTCCCTATAGCTATCGGGAGGGTAAGATAAAAGCGATGAGTGTGTTTGTTTAAAAATTGATTGAAAAGATGGAAAGATTTTTGCAACCAATTCACGACTCACATTAAAAAAACACGATGTTCAAAAAAATAAAAATATTATTCCTTTTCCGCAGGATGCTTTCCATTGCCTGTTGCCTATTGCCTATTGCATCTTGCTGGGCGCAGGATCTGCATTTTTCGCAATTCTTCAATTCGCCGTTAACCACAAATCCGGCCAACACCGGCTTTATACCCGATGCCGATTACCGTATTGGAGCCAATTACCGTAATCAATGGAGTTCAATAATGGGCGTGCCTTACAAAACCATCAGTGTATTTGGCGATGCCCAGGTTTTCAGGGAAAAACTGGAGAACGGATGGCTTGGCCTGGGTGCAGTTTTATTAAACGATCAGGTAGGCACCGGCAGTTTAACCAGCACTAAAATTTATGGTTCGCTGGCTTATCACCAAATGCTGGGCTTAAGCAGTTTACTTTCTGCGGGGTTTAATATTGGTTGGGCCAATAAACGCATCAATCAATCTAAATTAAAATTTCCCGACCAGTTCGACGGTAAGTTTTTCAACAACACATTACCCACTTCAGTTTTTTTAACCAACAATAATGTAAGTTATCTCGATATTCATGCAGGTATGAACTACGCTTATTTTCCCGATGAGAATGTATACATCAATGCAGGTTATACTATACAGCATGTAAACCGGCCCAGGGAAACTTTCTTTAACGACCAAACCACCAATGGCCGCATACCCATGCGCCAAACAGCTTTTGTAAATGCCATTTTAAAATTGAACGACAGGGTAATTGTAAATCCCAATGCATATTTTTCAACGCAGGCAAAAGCCAAAGAACTGGTTGTCGGCATCAATGCAAATTATAACCTCAGTGAGTTTGGCGAAAAACAATTAATTGCCGGTGTATATTACCGCCTCGGCGATGCTGTTGTTCCCATGGTTGGATTTGAATTAAATAAAATTCAGTTTGCTTTCAGCTATGATGTTACCTTATCGGGGCTAAGTAAATATAATGGCTACCGCGGCGCCAGCGAATTCAGTATCATTAAAAAAGGATTTTATCCCGAAAATGTTGACCGGGCTTCTCTTTGTCCGAAGTTTTAAACTTTGGCAAAGTTCCAAACTTTGCCAAAGTTGTTTGCATCCCATTTCAAATTTTATCAACTCGCTATTTTATACGATTTTTGCACAAATAAAATTACATGCAAACAGAAGCTGCGTCAATGAGTAACGCATTGCATCACATAGATTCGTTTAAAAAAATTACAGGCGATGCCTGGGTATTTGTTGATGAGGAAAGTTTGAATAACTATGCACACGATG
>JANOVD010000277.1:0-3466 GCA_031417255.1 Chitinophagaceae bacterium | reverse complement strand
GTATTCATCTAACTGTACCGCTGTTTTGTTAGTTTCGTTTTTTGACTTGCAGGCAAACAGCAGGAGTGCGGTAAGTGCTAACCAGGTAATTTTTTTCATGGTCTAATTTTTTATTTACTTTTAAACATGATGATATTAGTTTCCTTATTTACTTTTATTATTTATTGCAGGCGATATTCTTTTTTCATTGATTCCATCAGGTCTTTTGCTTTGCTCAATTTCAGGTAAAATATTTTCTTCCGGGGAATTTATTTCTTCGTTTGAAGTTGGGGTTTCGCCATGCTCCACTTCAGTCATATTTTCTGTTGATTGTTTGGGTGGTATGTTTTTGTTTTCTTCACTCATAACTTTCTTGTACAGCGTTTATTTTTTTAAGTAACTATATAAAAATGCTGCTGCAAACCCAACGAGCAGATAAATGATAAACCTGATGATACGCTGCTTCATATTCTTTACTTTATTTCAGGTGATATTCTTTTTGTAAGTAATTGATCAATTTAGCACCAATAATTTTTAAAGCTTCATCATTTCCCAGTATTCCTTTTTTTGTACCATGCATGTACACTGCAAAAATGGATAGTTCCTGCAATAATTCATTATCATTTGTGCGTAAGGAAGGATTGTAGCTTAATCTTTTTATTTCGTCATTTTTTCCTTCCGAACTCAGAAACACAGCAGGATCAAAAATTTTTGCAGCCACTTTTTTATATTCATTGAATTCGGTTTCATTAACTGATTCAAGCAGGCGTATCAGGGGAAATTTTTCATAATAGGTCATAATTTTATTTGAAGTACCGAGATTTCTGATCAACCTGAAATTGCCTGAATTTTTTAGTTGTTCAAAAGTTCTGTTGTTGGTTGATAATGGATTTAGCCGTGGCGCAAGCCTTGCCAGGTAATATAAGTTGCCGGTATTATCAGCAATCTGCAAAGGCATATTTAAAATATTTATCACACTGTCCATCATTGAAAGACCGGTTTTGACATGCACAATATGTTGCGATAATACGTCCTGGTCGCTTTTCAAATCAGCAATTAGCGATTCGATATACTGTTTTTCCCGTTGGTGTTCAATTACATGTTCCAATTTGTACTCTGCTAAAAATCCGCAGAACACTGCAAGGAATAGCATTAAAAATTCCCAGAAATAACTTTTCCAATTTTTCTTTCCATGGGCCGCATGGGTGTGGTGATGTACTTCCATTTCTTGATCAGTTGAAAATTGAGAGTTGATAGTTGAAAGTTGTTCGTTTGTTGTATGGGCTTCTGCCTCAGGTAAAATATTTTCTTCTGTAGATGCTACTTTACCTGAAGGCATAACTTCACCATGCTCAACTTCGGGAATATTTTCTGCCGGTTGTTCGGGTTCTATGTTTTTATTTTCTTCCATTGTTTGTTTGGCTAAAGCCAATTCGATTTTTATTATTTAGCCCACAGGCTGAAGCCTGTGGCAATTCAAAATTCAATTTTTATAATATGCTTGTCTTTAAATTGCCTCTAGCTTTAGCTGGAGGACAAATAAATTGAATTGTATTGTTGGCTTTAGCCAAAATATTTTCCTTGATAATTTTATTTCCTTTGATATTCTTTTCTTCACTCATTGTTTCTTCATTTCAATTTTATCGCCGTTGCCTATAAACCATCCCTTTATCATTTTACCAGTTTTATCAATTTCAAATTCAATAAAACGATCCGATTTATCTGCATAAAAGAAACGGATATTTGATTCGGGTTTCAGTTCAATATCCGGCGAGCCATCACGGTGGCGGTATAATTTTCCATACTTTTTAATGAGTTCAATGGGCCCGGTAGCAATATATTTACCCAAATAATTATCCAGTATGGCCGTATCTATTTTTACTTCTTTAGGCGTGTATGGTTTTTGTGCCGGCAGGTCAAACATAATGGAAGCCAATGCCACACCCAACCGGGAAGAATTACCACCATTGTTTGAAATGATAGCTACACAAATATCATCATCAGGGTAAAAAGCAAGATAGGAGACAAAGCCAGGGATGCCGCCGCTGTGTGAAATCCGATGGTGTGTTTTTAAGCTGTCGTTACCAATGCCGTAGCCATAATTATCCATGTAAGGGGTGGTCATTTTTTTAACTGACGCTGCAGAAATTATTTTGTTGGCAGTAAGTGCTTTTGTCCAGCGGTATAGATCATCAACCGTACTGTACATAGCACCTGCACTGAAAGGCCCTTCCATAGAAATGGGCATAGCGTGTTCCCAAACACCCTGCCTGTTTTTGCTATATCCTTTTGCACGATATAACAATACAGAGTCAATATTATCCATTGCCGTGTTTTTTAAACCCGTTTTTTTTATTACGTTTTCCAGTAAATAGTTATCGAATTTTTTACCCGATGCTTTTTCAACAATAACACCCAGTAAAAAATACCCAGAGTTGCTGTAGTTCCATTTTGTGCCCGGAGAAAAATCCAGCAGTTTGTTTTTAAACAGAGCAATCATGGAATCTTTTGAAAGCGGTAATATCGCTTTTGGCCAAAACTCGGAAATATCTGTATAGTTTTTAATGCCTGATGTATGGTTTAGCAGCATATGTATGGTGATGCTGTCGCCCTTAGGATAATCCGGGATATATTTAGTGAGTTTATCATCAAGGCTAACCTTGCCCTGCTCGGCCAGTTGCAGTATGCATGCTGCAGTAAATTGTTTGGTAACCGAGCCAATTCGGAATTTAGTTTCTGCTGTGTTGGCAATATTCCATTCCCTGTCGGCCATGCCGAATGATTTTTTATAAATGGGTTTTCCTTTTTGCATCAGCAGCACAGTACCATTAAATTCTTTTATTTTAAATTCAGCCTGTGCATAATCATCAAGCAGCTTTGGATAATTTTTTTGTGCACCAACCGCAAGCGGGAATAAGAGTAGGATGATGATCTTTTTCATGATAATATTAAGTTAGGTTTGAAAGTGTTGTGTAGGAATGGTCCTGTTTGAGGTTGGCAATAAAAATATCCGGTATAAAGAGGCTCCTGGGTACATCCATAAAGATATCGCTCTCATTAACCCCAACGGATTTGGTTTTTGCATATAGTTAGTGTTTGGCAGTATATAAGTGGGGACGAATGTTTGCTAAAGAAAAGCATTTATAGGCAAATTGCAAAGCAATGTGTTAACAAAAAAGGTAAGGTAACTATAAAGATGAGGCGTGGAAATAAGAAAATGTTGCTTAACAACACGATCCTCAAATTACTTAGGCCGGTAATCAAATACCAACACTGCATTTTCTTCCAGGCTGGCACTGGCAAATAATTCGTAACGGTTTTTGCCGGCAGTAATAACAATGAGTGCTGTATTGGGTGGAATGCTACCCAGGTTTTCGGCAAATAAAATAATTTCATGCCGGGTTTTGTTTTCATCAAGCTCAATATTTATTTCAATGGCTTTTTCTGAAAGCAGCTGGTGACTCAGTAATAGTTTGCCATTGTATAA
>JANOVD010000276.1:0-7923 GCA_031417255.1 Chitinophagaceae bacterium | reverse complement strand
GAAGTAGAAAAATGCTTCGCATTTTCCTTTGTGTCTTCGAGTCTTTGTGGCTAAATTCAATTTTTGTAAAAAATTGTTTATCAACCTTTTAAAATACTTGTCATTAGCAGCTTGTCGAAGCCGGTATGACTTTGAATTAACCCGCCTTCGACAGGCTCAGGCTGACAGTCTGCTAATTTTAAAACAATGAACCAACGCTTTTACTCTCTCGATGTTTTTCGTGGCGCCACCGTGGCGCTCATGATATTGGTAAATAACCCCGGCAGTTGGGGCCATATTTTTCCACCGCTTAAGCATGCTGACTGGCACGGTGTTACACCAACCGACCTTGTTTTCCCATTCTTTTTATTTGCCGTGGGCAATGCTATGGCTTTTGTAATGCCCAAATTAGATGCTGCAGGTGAAAGTACTTTCTGGAAAAAAATAATTAAACGCACCCTGCTTATTTTTCTTATTGGGGTTTTTCTAAACTGGTTTCCATTTATAAAATATAATGAGGCCGGTAATTTTGTTGCCAAACCTTTTGAGAACCTCCGCATTTTCGGCGTACTGCAACGCATTGCCATCAGCTATTTTTTTGCTGCAGTAATTGTTCATTATTTTAAAGTGAGGGGTTCATTTGTAGTGGGTATGTTTATTTTATTGGCCTATTGGTTTTTATGTGTTGCCGCAAACCCTGCCGATCCGTTTAGTTTACATGGCTGGTTTGGTACTAATATTGACAAAGCCCTTTTGGGAGAAAAACACATGTACCATGGCGAAGGTGTAGCATTTGACCCCGAAGGATTGATGAACAGTTTTGCCGCCATTGTGCAGGTAATACTGGGCTACCTGGTTGGTAATTATATTTTACAAAAAGCCCGCCTGGATGACCAGCTCGGACAGGGTAAAACACATGAAATGCCCGCCCGGCCTAAGGACCGTTCGGACGGGCTCAACGGCTTATTTGTAGCAGGCTGTGTGTTGGTGTTTGCCGGCTTTTGTTGGGACATGGTTTTTCCGCTCAACAAAAAAATATGGACCAGCAGTTATACCATTTACACAACCGGGCTTGCCTTATTAATTTTATCGCTGATGATTTATTTATTGGATTTTAAAAACAGCCTGCAGGGCCCTGTGGGTAAAGTATGGTGGAGCCGTTTCTTTGATGTGTTTGGCAAAAACGCCCTTTTTATTTTTGCCATGAGTGCCCTCATACCACGCTCACTCGGCCTCATTCGCATAAGCAATGGCTTAACTGATGCAGGCAAATCAAAATACCTTAGCCCATTAAGCTGGTTTTATGAAAATATATGCAAACCCATCTTTCCCGGCGACCCACGCATTGGTTCTTTTATTTATGCGCTTTGCTTTATTGGTATGATGTGGTTTTTAGCCTGGGTGCTGGATAAGAAGAAGATTTATATAAAGGTGTAAACCAGGAACGATTTAGCAGAAACTTTATTTGTACCTGCCTATCGGCAGACAGGTTTGCGCTACTCATAGGCAGTAGCGCTTTTTTAAATAAACAGTTATAAAAGAATGATTTAAAAAAATTGTTTCCTATTTTTAGTAGAGCATTATAGCGTAAATACTAATGTTGGTGGCAATTAGCAGACACCCTTATAATGACAAAATATTTATTTATATTTTTTTACCTCTCCTGCTTCTCTTTTAAATCGTTCTCACAAAAGAAAGGGGAATATAAAGGATTGTATACTCAAAAACTTGAGAGATATAAGCAAATCGGTGAGAAAGACTCAATTGTCAACGGCAAAAAGACCAGGTATTATATAATGCAGAAAATTGAATGGGATGGCGAAAAGAAGTTAATACTTAAAACAAAAGGAAAATACTTTTTTCAATATTTTCAAAGGGGTGAACCTTGTGCAGCCAGAACGTCGAATTGGAATTGTAGTGGGCTATATAAAAAATACAGAGACACAATATACCTCACAAGTAAATACAGAGATGCAGACTTTTTCAAAGTATCTGAAAAAATAATTGACACTATGCCCAAAGACAGAATAATGATAATTGTAAATTACCCTGAAAAAAAACTTACTCCTAAAACATTCATAAATGGTTTTGATTTAACATTGAACGATTCTTTAATAGGCGAATTTAAAGTAAGTGATACTATTTATTGTGCAGCTATTGAAGTCAGGAGTTTATTTTTTAGTTGTTGCAGCCCTTATCAAATGTAATGGAATTATATTCCCAAAAGCAGGAAGTCAAATTTTTTCGATGTGACCTTAATAAGAGAAATTGATGGTGAAAATATTTTCATGGACAACAGTAAACTTCTGTTGAAAAATAAAAACTTAATTGTTGTAGAAGGCGAGTATTTAAAAGTAAAAGACAATCTTTTCATAAAGAATTAACTGCCTACAACATTATGTCGTATAGCCGAAAGCCCCCGAATTAAAATCTCATTACATAAAACACAAAAGCCCCGCACAATCAGAGTGCGGGGCTTTTTCTGCCGCCGTAGGTAAGCAATGTTACTTTGAGCTGTTGCCGCCGCCTGGGTTATAACTAACGTAAGTGCAAGTTGCATTTATTGTCGGCGGCACTTATTTATTCGTCCACTTAAAAGTATTGATAAGATGATCAATATCTTTTTGCAAAAATTCCTGCACAGGCCTTAATGAATCGGCATTGGGCGTTACATTAAAATACAAAGCACCACGGAAGAAATTTTTGGTGGTATCGCTCATAAAAAACTGTTTGGCAGTTGCGGCATTGCCACCCACCCTAAAGAAGACACCGGTTATACCGTTTTTGGTGTGAAACAGGCTGTCTTTTATGGATGAGGCAACAGATTCATTTTTATTAGTAAGTTTAAAAGCATCGTTAACCATATAATCAAAAACATTAGTGCCCACCGAATCTTTATATGTGCCATCAGGCTGTTTTACTTTATAGGTTGATTTGCCACCGATGGTTTTATAACTTAAAAATATCCGTGCGCCAAATTGTGGAAAATCTATATTAACCCAGTACGGATTTTGTTCATCCTGGTCAAAATAGGTACTGTCTTTTACTACCTGTGCATAAACCGGGTATTCAAAAGTATATGGAAAACCGTCTTTTTGAAAAGGTATATATTTTCTTTCAGGAAAATCAATTTTATAGTAACCGGTTTTTTTGGAGGTGTAGGTAGAGTTGCAGGCCGGGAGGAATAGGCAACAGGCAATGGTCAATAGGCTCCCGATAGCAATCGGGATAGCAATTAGCAATTGGCTCCCGATAGCAATCGGGATGGCAAAAAGAGAAGTGGCCTTTTTTTTCATTTTAGTTTTTGCAGAACATTAAACAGTATCAGGCGTTTTAATGGTAATTTTTATTTTATCAAGCCTGTTCTTATTAATTTCCAATGGAATAAAAATAAAATTTCCGCTAACTACTTCTTCATTTACCTGTGGAAACTCTCCGGCAATTTCCAAAACCAACCCGGCAAGCGAATCACTTTCGCCACGTACTGCATCAAAGGTATCGGTTGATAATCCCAATGCCTTACATACATCGTTGATCATGGTCTTGCCTTCAAAAATATAATTATAGTCGTCTATTTTTTTATTGTTGCTTTCCTCATCATCAAATTCATCCTTTATTTCACCGATTATTTCTTCCATTACATCTTCCAGCGTTACAATGCCCGATGTGCCGCCAAACTCATCAACCACCACCGCAAAATGTATATGCCTGTTACGGAATTCCTGCAAAAGGTCTTCAATTAATTTTTGTTCGTGTACAAAATAAGGTTGTCGCAATAAAGTATGCCAGTCAAAATCGGCAGGTTCGTTCAAATGTGGTAATAAATCTTTTGTATGCAGCATGCCTACCACTTCATCCAGGTTGTTTTTATAAACTGGTAGCCGTGAGTAATGCAATTCTTCTACCTTTTTTATGGTATCGGCAAAACTGAAATTTATATCTATCCCACTTACATCAAGCCGGCTAAGCATTACCTGTTTAACAGTGGTATCGCCAAATTTTCTGATGCCTTTTAAAATGGATTTTTCTTCAGAAGTTGCTTCATGCTCGGGCAACAGGTCTATTGCATAATCCAGGTGGCTGCGGTCAAGGGTTGAAGAATTTTCTGAAGCAAATTTCTTTTCCACCTTATCGCTGTAGCGTACCATGCGTTTACTGAAACGGTAAAACATGCTGCTGAAAATTTCTACAATCAAAGAGGCTGTTGCAGCAAACCATATTTTGTGGTGTGTTGCCCAAACTTTTGGCAACACTTCGCCAAAGAGCAACAATAAAAAAGTAACCGAGCCCACTTTAATTAAAAACACAGGCCAAAAAGTTAAATCAAACCCTTTTATCCAACTGTCGATTAAAATATTTGAAATTAAAATGATGCCAATGTTTACAAAACTGTTGCTGATGAGCATAGATGCCAGCAAAGTTTTTGGTTGATCGAGCAGGCTTACAATACGCCTGTATGAAGGCTGCTTTTTGGTACGTAGCATATTTATATCCTTATAGGTAAGAGAGAAAAATGCAATTTCGGAGCCTGCGAGTAAGAACGATAATATAAAAAGAATTACGACTAAAAATATAAGTACGGTTGTAGCAGCAGGAGTTATTGCCAGAAGTTGAAAAGTAAAAAATTCATGAACCGAATGGTAATCCAAAACAAAGAGTTTAAGTAAAAAATACTATTCTGTTTATTGTTTTTATTTTAAAACAGAACAGGTTAAAGCAGTTGTAAAAATAATTAAAATGGCAACCGTTCAGAACCATCATCAGCCGTTGGTGGTTCCGATTCATTATCCGGCCCATCAAAACCTTCCAATCCATGCGTACCCTGGCTGCCATCTGCTCTTTTATCCAGCATAATCAGGTTATCGCCTACAACTTCGGTAGCAAATTTTTTGTTGCCGTCCTTGTCCTCCCAACTACGGGTTTTTAAGCGGCCTTCTATATAAACCAAACTACCCTTGTGCAAATATTTTTGAGCCAGCTCAGCCAGGCCACGCCAAAGTACAACCGTATGCCATTCTGTTTGTGAAATGAGTTTGCCGCTTCTGTCTTTATAGGTTTCAGTTGTAGCCAACGAAAATTTTGCTACACCTATATTTCCTTCCAAAAACTGCATATCCGGATCTTTTCCCAGGTTTCCAATTAACATAACCCTGTTTACGCCTCTCATAAAATTTGATTTAATTCTTTGTTCTATTGATTCGTATTGCGTTGCAACTTTGCTGATTCATCCAAAAAAAATTTTAATGAAGATGAAAGCTACGTTGCACAAGTACAACAAATTTAAAGATACATTTTTATCTTTCAAATGCTTTAAGCTCATTTTCTGATAAATAAGCAGTAATCAGTTTAGGAAAAGGCAGCCTGATTAATTGAGTATAAGTTACTGCCTTATAGTCTTTTAAAGGCAGGGTATTTTTTATTTTTACCTGAATAAACCTGCCATATATTGTTTGGTGTGTAAGCTGTTGTTTATACATTTTAGAAATATGCACTATCTCTATTTTATTTTTAGCAGTAATATTTTTAAAAAAATCAGTTGCTTTTAAATTATCAGGCGTCAATAATTTATCAGCTTCAAGTAATATAAATTCATATAGGTTTTCCCAAATATCTTTTGCACCTCTTTTTTTTACATAGATTTTGTTTTTGTGTGCTGTTATCAAATAATAAAACCATCTTGTTTTTTTTATCAGCTTACCGGCTTTTACCGGAAGCAGATCAATTTTACCCTGTAAACGGGCAGTGCATTTTGCTTTTAGCGGGCAATTTTCACATAATGGATTTTTGGGTTTACAAACCACAGCTCCAAAATCCATAATTGCCTGGTTGTAAATTCCGGGGAGTTTTTTATCTAAAAGTTCTTCTGCCAAACTTATAAATAATTTTTTGCCGGTTGTACTGTCAATAGCAGTTCCAATTCCAAAAAAACGTGATAATACCCTCAACACATTGCCATCTACAACCGCATGCGGTAAATTAAATGCAAAGGAAGCGATGGCAGCAGCTGTATAAGGGCCTATCCCTTTTAAAGCTAAAATTTCATCGTAAGTATCAGGAAATTTTCCCTGTTTTTCCTTTGCAATATATTTTGCAGTTGCAATCAGGTTTTTGCATCGGGTATAATATCCAAGCCCTTCCCAAAGTTTAAAAATCTTTTGTTCGGGTGCTGCTGCAAGCTTTTTTATGTTGAGAAATGTAGTTACAAACCTGTTATAATAATCCCAACCCTGCTCCACCCTGGTTTGCTGTAAAATAATTTCGCTCAGCCAGATTTTGTAAGGGTCTTTTTCCGCTTTCCAGGGCATAGGCCTGTTATTATCCTTCGTATTCCAAAGCAAAAGCCGTTTTGTAAAGTATCTCTTTTGGTTGTTCATTTAATAATACAATTGAAACTATTATTTACTATCTACAATACACATATTTCTAATTATCAACATGTTGTAATAATTACAATAATTAAACAGCCATTTTATTTTTGTACAAAGTACCTGATAATCACTAACTTATTTGGAAATTTCGAAATTTTTGTTGTAATTTTCTAAGCGTTAATTTTTATTTAAATAAATTGTTATGAGAAAAGCAGACCTCATTAATCAAATATCAGACAAAACAGGCATTCCTAAAGTAGATGTGTTGGTTACTTTAGAAACTATGTTTAAAGCAGTTAAAAACTCTTTAGCAGCCGGAGAAAATATTTATATACGTGGGTTTGGCAGTTTTATAATCAAAAAAAGAGCAGCTAAGATTGGCCGTAATATTAAGAAAAACATTGCAGTTGAAATTCCGGAACACTTTATTCCTGCCTTTAAGCCGGCCAAAGAGTTTATGCTGGAAATAAAATCTTCAAAAAATATTAAAGAGACAACCGAAAAGGAGGATGACAGCGAAGAGTAACGTACCTTTGACATCCTGTAAAATTTAACAGCAGGTTTTTATTAATGCTGAAGAAACAATTAATATTTGCCCTGACCGGGCTGGTTGTAGTAATCTTACTTTTTAAATTTGGTACTACTGTTGCTACTAAAAGCAAAACCGAAACTCCTGTAGCGGCGGACAAAAAAACTTTTGATATCCATCAGTTTATAGAAGAAAAAAAGAAACATTTAACGGCTAACCAGGTTATTAATCTTGGTAAATTAGAAAATAGTGTAACACGTGGAGATATTAACAGCCAATTGATTATAGCAAATACCCAACTGGCAAATTTTTGGAAAGACAGTGTTGAGGCTTTTGAACCTTATGTTTATTATTTATCTGTGGCTGCTAAATTGGATAAGTCGGAAAAAAACCTCACCTTTGCTGCCCAATTAATTTTACAAAACCTCAGAAGCGAAACCGACGAGGCTAAATTAAACTGGAAAACAGAACAGGCAATAGCCTTATTTGAAAAAGCGATAGAACTTTACCCCAATAACGACGATTTGAAAGTTGGTTTGGGAAGCTGCTATATATTTGGAAAGGGCAGGATTGGTGGTCCGGAAGAAACAATGAAAGGTATTCAGCAGTTGTTAAGTGTTGTTCGCAAAGACTCAAACAACATGAAAGCACAAATGATGCTGGGTGTGGGTGGATATGTTTCAAGGCAATATGACAAAGCCATTGAGCGTTTACAGAAAGTAGTTATTGCTCAGCCCGATAACCTGGAAGCGATTGCTTTTTTAGCCGATACTTATGCAGCCAGGGGCGATAAGAAGGAAGCAATAAAATGGTATTTGATAAGTAAAAGGCTGATGAATGATCCGCATTACAGCCAGGAAGTAGATGAACGGATCAAATTATTAAGGTAACATACCGAACTATAAATCGGTTTACATATTTTAAAAAAATTATTTTAAACACAAAAAAGACTAGTTATGCCTTGTGGTAAAAAGAGAAAACGTCATAAAATTGCAACACACAAGCGTAAAAAACGTTTAAGAAAGAACCGTCATAAGAAGAAGTAAT
>JANOVD010000275.1:0-5870 GCA_031417255.1 Chitinophagaceae bacterium | reverse complement strand
GCCTGGCTCATTTGAGAACGGTTGCTGTTTTCGATGCAGACAAAAAGGAGTTTCTTAGCCCCTTCCAGAACTTCGTTCGTTCCCTTATCAGGGAACCCCAAAGGGGGAGAGTTATCTAAGCGATTTATTTCCTTTTTTTTCATAAATACTTTAAACTATTCAAAGCTGATTTTTAACAACATCCACTTCCCGGTTCACAGCAATTCCTGTCGTCTTTTGCAGGTTTATCGGCATACACAGTAATACTGGTTATTTTTGTATTGCCTTTTTTATAATCTGCAATTTCAGCATCTGATAAATAATTTTTTAAAATATCACCAGGTATAATAATCTCCTTTTCTTTTTGCAGCATCACATTTTTAAACCCGGCTTCTTCAATCATCTCCAGGTAAACCTGTTTTTGTATGGCGCCGCTAACACAGCCTGCATAAAGTTCTGCTACTTCCTTCCATTTTGCTGGCAGGGCACCTTCCAGTACAATATCAGATATTGAAAAATGTGCACCAGGTTTTAATACCCTGAAAATTTCGCTGATCACTTTGTGTTTATTAGGCACAAGATTTAAAACACAGTTGCTTACAATTACATCGGCGTAATTGGAGGTTACCGGCATATCATCAATATCGCCCAGCCTGAACTCTACATTGTTGAACTTCAGTTTTACGGCATTGGTTCTTGCTTTATTGATCATAGCTGCTGTAAAATCAATTCCTAAAACCTTCCCGTTTTCACCCACAATTTTCCGGGCAATAAAAGCATCGTTGCCTGCTCCGCTACCCAGGTCAATAACTGTATCTCCGGCTTTGATCTTTGCAAATTCAGTTGGCAGTCCGCATCCCAATCCCAAATCGGCATCCGGATTATATCCTTGCAGTTTTGTATAATCATCACTCATGATGTTATACACTTCATCGCCACAGCACGATGAAGTGGCCCCGCAACAGGAAGTTGCATTTTGTGTTTGGCTTTGTTCCGCAATAGCAGCGTATTTCTCTTTTACAAGTTCTTTAATTTCCAATTCGTTGTTCATGGCTTTATTTTTATAGTTAACAATTATTTTTCAGCAACAGGATTTTTCATTCTGCACTTTCAGTTTATTAAACAGGAAACTGAACTCACCCATAAATTTTTCAAAGGCCTTCCAGTTTATGCAATAACAGCTTCTTGGACCGTCAATACTTCCATCAATCAGGCCTGCATTTTTTAATTCTTTTAAATGCTGCGATACAGTAGATTGTGACAATGGTAACACCTCTACTATTTCTCCACATATACATTCATTCTTCTGCGCCAGCAATTTTAATATGGCAATACGTGCAGGATGTGCCAAAGCCTTGGCAAATGCTGCCAGGTCCTGCTCTTTTTGGGTAAACGCTGATTTTTTGTGGATAGCCATTGTTTTAATCTTATATCGCAAATATACGATTAAAGAAATGAGGCTTCCAAATTTTTTTAAAAAAACCTGAAAATTATGTTGTATAAAACTTTGCCAAAGTTTAGAACTTTGGCAAAGTTTCTATTATTCTCTTCCATCCAGCAAATTACCCAACCCACCTAAAATTCCACCTTCCTCTTTACGCTTGTAGGTACCGTACTGCATAATGCGACCCGCCAAACGGCTTATGGGCAAACTTTGTAACCACACATGGCCCGGGCCGGTAAGTTTTGCAAAGTATAAGCCCTCGCCGCCAAACATAAAATTCTTTATCCCTTTCACCATTTCTATATCAAAATCTATATTAGGGGTATAGGCCACTACACAACCGGTATCCACTTTTAAAACTTCGCCTGGTTGTAATTGCCGCTCAACCACAAAACCGCCGGCATGAGCAAAAGCCAGCCCATCGCCTTCCAGCTTTTGCATAATAAAACCTTCGCCGCCAAAAATGCCGGTACCCAGCCTGCGCTGAAATTCAATACCAATGCTTACTCCCTTTGCTGAACAAAGGAAGGCATCTTTTTGAGCAATGATCTTTCCGCCCAGTTCACTTAAATCAAATTTGATGATTTTACCGGTGTAAGGAGAAGCAAAGCTTACCCTTTTTTTACTATGACCCGTGTTGGTAAATGCGGTCATAAATAAACTTTCGCCGGTAATGAGGCGTTTGCCGGCACTCATCAATTTGCCTAAGAAGCCGCCACTTTGTTGTTGGCTGCCGTCGCCAAAAATGGTTTCCATTTCAATGCCGTTATCCATCATCATAAAGGCGCCGCTTTCTGCAATGGCTGTTTCGTTGGGGTCTAATTCAATTTCTACAAACTGAAGTTCTTCTCCGTAAATTTTGTAATCAATTTCATGGTTTGTACGCATGGTTATAATTTTTTTGTGAAGATAATATCAATTAAAAAAAAATGATAAAATTATGATGAATGGAAAAAACTTTGGCAAAGTTTTAAACTTTGCCAATGTTATCATTCTAAAATTCAAATCAAAGGTTTTCAAGGATCAAATTTCTTTTAACTTACCATTCCATACTTTTTTTCCCTGTATCCTTCTTACCAAATACATAATACCCACAAATATGAAGAAGAACGGGCCCAGGAAACCAAAAATGGCTACCCATTTACCTGAATAAAATTTCTCCATTGGCCTGCGTAACCTTTCGGCAATTAAATACATGCTTGGTACCATTATCAGGGTAAGAAAGAAAGAGAACATCAATCCAAAAATGATCGTCCAGCTTAAGGGGCCCCAGAAAACAACACTATCGCCTCCAAAGAAAATGTGTGGGTTAAAATGTTGGAAGAATGAAATAAAATCAATATTAAAACCAACGGCAAGAGGCAATAAACCCAATATGGTTGCAACTGCCGTAAGCATCACCGGAATGATACGGATCTTTCCGGCCTGTATAGCCGCTTCCCTTGTCTTTACACCTCTGCCACGCAGCTCATCTGTGAATTCTATCAACAGAATTCCGTTCTTGATCACAATGCCTGCAAGGCCCACAATACCCACACCGAGCATAATGGTGGCAATGGTCATTCCGGTAACAGCATAGCCAATTAACACGCCGATTATAGAAAAGAAAATTTCGGTAATTACAATAAACGGTTTACTCATACTGTTAAACTGCAGCACCAGTATCATAAAAATTATGCCCATAGCAATCAGCATAGCCGTTCCCAGGAATGCCTGTGTTTCTTTTTCCTGTTCACTCTGGCCGCTCAGTTTAATGGTAACATCCGACGGGATTTTGGTTTTTACTTTAAAATCATCGATCTTATTCTGCAGCTCTGCATTTACCGGGCCTACCATGGTGGGATCGAGAACATTACTTTGTAACTGAATGGTACGTTTTACATTCTTACGCTTTACCCCGCCGGAAGTAGTAGTATATTCCTCTTTTGCAACGGCGCTTAACGGAATTGATTTTACCCTCATCGTATTCATATCCATAAATGTGATACGCATGTTCATAATGTCGGTAACATTATTGCGTATCAGATCGCTGGTGCGTAACTGTATCTTATATTCATCTTCACCATCTTTAAGTTTACTTACCTCTTTACCAAAAACGGCTGTGCGTATCTCCATACCTATCTGGGCTGTGCTCAATCCTTCCATCATTGCTTTTTCCCTGTCAACATTAATGGTAATTTCCGGGTTGTTCAGGTCAACATTTGATTGCAGATTTTCAACTCCGGCAACCTGGTTGGTATCTAAATAATTAAATAATTGTGTAGATACTTTTGCAATGCTTTCAAAATTATCGCCGGCAACTTCAATATTAACCGGTGGATCTGTTGGCGGCCCGCCATCTTCCTGTGCAATTTCTATACTGGTGCCCGGTATACCCTTTGTCTTTTCCCGTATCTCATCCATAAAAGGCCTTGTTTTTTTGCCATGCCTTTTTTCATACTCAACAAAGCTTATCTGGATTCTTCCTAAATTACTTTGTACACTCCGGTTATTATCCCTTGGGTTATTTGCACTTACAGCAACATTGGTAATGATACTTTCCACAATACCTCCTTTGGCCGGTAATTCATTTTCCAAAACTTTTTCCACCCTTCTTTCTAAAACATGCGTAATGCTGTCGGTATATTTTGCATCGGTACCAACAGGCATTTTTAAATACACATAAATAAAATTGGGATCGCCGCTGGGGAAGAAAGTAGATTTATTTCCCCTGAGCATTAAAAATATGATTGACAAACCAAACAACCCGAATAAGGATACAAACATCCATACCGGCCGCCAGCCTTTTAATACCCAGCGTAAAAGTTTTTCGTAACGGGTCATCAGTTTAGGCAAGGCTCTGTGCTGGAATTTATAAATCGCATCTCTGAATACATAGCGGTTGATAATAGTAAGCAGCGCCATTATCAAAAGAAAATTACCAAAGCCATGCATAGTAAATTTCCTGGCTATTAATTCTTCAGCATTTGTACCCGGTGTGCCTACCTGTGCGCCAATACCAAATCCAAACAAATTGAACAGAACCCCTACAATGATCATTGCCCAAAACCACCATTTTCTAAACAAGCCTTTCTTAGGCTCTTCGTGTTCTTTACCTTCGGGCTTCATAAAGCTTACGGCAAATACCGGGTTAAAAATAAATGCAACGATCAGAGATGCTGCCAGAGTAAGTATCAAAACCGTTGGCAGATAGATCATAAATTTACCGATGAGGCCTTTCCAGAAAAGTAACGGGAAGAATGGCGCCAGCGTGGTTGCTGTACCTGCCAGCACCGGGATAAAAACTTCTCCGGCAGCCTCTTTGGCGCTTCGCACAATGGGTACTTTGCCATTATTATAAATCCGGTGCGTATTTTCAATGACGACAATGGCATCATCAACAATAATTCCCAGGCCAAACAATAAGGCAAACAGTACAATAAAATTGAGTGTAACATTTGTGCCAATAATTGCATCCGCAAGTGGCAAAAATAAAAATGCCACAAACACACTCAACGGCACACTTAATGCCACAAAGAATGCATTGGTAACTCCCATAAAAAACATCAGTATCAGCAAAACCAATACAAAACCTATGACAATCGTATTCACCAGTTCTTCAAAAGATGTTTTGGTTTGTTTACTCTGATCGCCGGTGATAACTACTTTCAGGTCTTTTGGCAACTCATCATTCTGCTGCATTTCTTTTGTAAGTGCTTTCACTTTATCAGCACAATTGATAAGATTCTCGCCGGCACGTTTTACAATATTGAGGGTCACTACATTTTTACCGTCTAACCTGGCAAAACTTTCTTTTTCTTTAATGGTATCTTTTAACTCGGCAATATCTTTTAAATAAACAGTTGCTCCCTGTGCACTGCTGCGTACCACAATATTCTGCAGGTTGAGTGCGCTGGTAAATTGCCCCTTGATGCGTAAGGTGCGTTTCATATTTCCCACTTCAATCAGGCCTCCGGTTATATCCCGGTTCTCCCGGTTGATGGCATTCTCCACATCCATAAAACTCACCCTGGCCAAACTCATTTTATAGGGATCTACATTAACCTGTATTTCTCTTTCGGGTGCACCAACAATTTCGGCCCTCGCTACTTCTGTAAGTTCTTCAAACTTGTCTTGTAATTTATCGGCATAATATTTCAGTTTGATGCCGTCATAATCGCCACTCACATTTACAAACATGATGGGCATTTCGCTGAAAGCGAATTCCTGTACGTTTGGTTGTGCTGTAAGATCATTGGGCAGATCAGTTTGAGCCTTATCAATGGCATCCTTAACTTTTTGTTTGGCCAACTCTGTTTTTACATCAGTATCAAATTCAATAACGATCAGGCTGTAATCGGTTTGTGATGTACTTTGTATTTTTATAACCTTGGCGCCGCTTATTCCTTTCAGTTGTTTTTCAATTGGCCTTGTTACCAGGTTTTCAATATCTTTTGGTGAGTTACCT
>JANOVD010000274.1:0-5566 GCA_031417255.1 Chitinophagaceae bacterium | reverse complement strand
TATACTTTGATATAGAAGTTACATATCCAGAAGAATTCAAAAAATATAGCAGCGAGGCCAAACATATCTTAAATACGATAAAGTCTTTTCTTATTCAAAGATTTAAAGTATAGAAGTAGGCATTTAGTTACTCCTCGCCTCGTGTCCTCACGAACCTTTAGGCAAAGCCAAAGTTTTAAACTTTGGCAAAGTTGTTTATGCTTCACAGGTTTAATCAATTATTTAATCTTTCTCAATAGTTATTTTAAAGTGATCTTGCCTTTGTGGTTCAAACTGAAACAATACCAAATGGAAGATGATTTTACCAACTCACTATTTTATACGATTTTTACACAAATAATGTTACATGCAAACTGTTGATGAAGTAAAGGATAATGCATTGCACTATATTGACCTGTTTAAAAAAATTGTTGGTGATGACTATGTATTTACCGATGATGAAAGCCTGAATAAATATGCACATGACGAAACAGAGAACCTGCATTTTTTGCCCGATATTGTAATTAAACCCCGGTCATCACAAGAAATAAGTGAGATCATGGTTGTTTGTAACGCAAATAAAATTCCGGTTACTCCACGTGGCGCCGGCACAGGTTTAAGCGGTGGTGCATTACCACATCTGGGCGGCGTTTTACTTTCGATGGAACGTATGAATTCTATTCTGGAAATTGATGAACGTAACCTGCAGGTAATTACAGAACCCGGTGTTATTACAGAAGTTTTACAGAATGCGGTAAAAGAAAAAGGTTTGTTTTATCCGCCCGACCCCAGCAGCCGCGGCAGTTGTTTTATTGGCGGCAATATTGCCGAAAACAGTGGTGGCCCTAAGGCAGTTAAGTATGGCGTGGTAAAAGATTATGTACTCAACCTGGAAATTGTTTTACCCACCGGCGAAATTATGTGGACCGGTGCAAATGTGTTAAAAAATTCAACAGGCTATAATTTAACACAATTAATTGTGGGCAGTGAAGGAACTTTAGCCATTGTTACAAAGATCGTTTTAAAGCTTCTGCCACATCCTAAATATGATTTGCTGATGCTGGTGCCGTTTAACTCATTAGAGAAAGCAGGCGAAGCGGTGAGTGCCATTTTCAGGGCGGGCTTTACACCAAGTGCTATGGAGCTGGTTGAAATAAATGCACTGAAAATTGTAAGCCGTTTTGTTGATAGTAACGTGGTGCCGGTAACCGATGAAATGGAAGCACATTTAATTATTGAAGTTGACGGTAATCATTTGGATACTTTAATGAGTGAGATGGAAGCTATTGCCGAATTGCTTGTTCAGTTTGATTGCGGCGATGTTTTTTTTGCAGATGATGCACAGCAAAAAGCAGAGCTATGGAAATTGCGCCGCCGTGTTGCCGAAGCAGTAAAAATTGATGGTTACACCATTGAAGAAGACACAGTGGTACCAAGGGCTGAACTGCCTGCTTTGATACGTGGCGTAAAAACTTTGGGAAAGCAATTTGATTTTGATGTAGTTTGCTATGGCCATGCCGGCGATGGTAACCTGCACATACGTATTAAAAAACCGGGCAGCATTTACAGTTTGAATAATCCGGATGTGATACCGGCTTTACAGGCATTGTTTAAACTGGTAAAATCTCTGGGCGGTACCATCAGCGGCGAACATGGAATTGGGCTGGTACAGAAAGAATACATGGATATTGTTTTTGATGAAGCAGGTTTGCAATTGATGCGGGGGATAAAAAAAGTTTTTGATCCCAATTATATTTTAAACAGCGGCAAAATATTTAACATGGTCTGACGTCCTCGTCTGACCATGTTATAATATTTAACATGGCCTAACGCCAACGTCTGACCATGCTGACTGATTTTTTAAATGAAAATTAATAAAGTACCATGAAGAATATTATTATTGTTTTGATGTTTTTAAGCGGAGCTTTCATTTCCAAAGCACAGGATGAAGAAAAGAAGGATGATGAAAAGAAAGGTGGATTTAAAAAGGAAAATATGTTTGTAGGTGGCAATGTAAACCTGGGGTTTTCCAATTCCAGTACAGTTTTAGGTATAAGCCCTTATGTTGGTTATAGCTTAAATAAATATCTTGATGTTGCATTTTCTGCAAACTTCAGTTATACATCTGTAAGAGATTATACGGAATATGGAGACAAGATCCGCCAGACAATATACGGCCCAGGTGCTTTTGTAAGGGTTTTTCCTTTCAGGTTTTTATTTGTACAGGCCCAATACGAATTTAATTTAATCAATTACAGGTACATACCTGCTAAAAACAGTGTTACTTATCTTCCATCAAGAGAAAATTTAAATGCCAGCAGCTTATTGGTTGGCGCTGGTTATGCCGTCGGCCGGGAAGGAACAGGAAGCAGTTATTATTATTTTTCTGTTATGTGGGATGTAGCTAAATCACCAAATTCTCCTTATGTTGATGGGTTGGGAAGAGCTTTGCCTGTTTTAAGAGCAGGCTATAATATTGCTTTATTCCAGGGAAAGCGATAACGAATTTACAAATATGCCAATAAATCACCGGCCTGTTCAAGTATAACCAGTTTGTCTTCTACTTTATCATACAAAAAATCTTCGTCCTGCATGGTTTGTGCAAAGGCAAATAAATGGCTGTAGAAGCCGGCGGTATTCAGTATAAATATTTTTTTATCATGAATGCTCAGTTGGTTCCAGGTAAGCATTTCAAAAAATTCATCCATGGTGCCATAGCCGCCGGGTAGTATTATGGCTGCATCACATCTTTCGTAAATTATTTTTTTACGGGCGTGCATGTTATCTACAATGATCAATTCTGTTATACCATCATGATGATGCTCCCTGTCTTTTAAAATTTCAGGTATTATACCAATTACTTTACCGCCTTTTTCCAATACCGCATTTGAAACAGCTCCCATAATGCCTTTGTTCCCTCCGCCATATATCAACGTAATTTTTTTTGATGCCAGTATATGCCCCAATGCCCTGGCTTCTGTAACAAACAGCGGATTTTTACCGCTTTTCGAACCACAAAAAACAGCCAAAGAATTTATCTTCATAAAACTTTATTATTTATTTATAGGCAAAGACACGATATTTTATCTATTTTTCAGGATTATTTTTACATAAACGATTGATATGTCACCATTTCTTTTATTCTCATTTGTTATAGGCTATTTTCTTTTATTGCTGGTTGTTGCTTATTACACTTCAAAAAATTCCAATAACGATTCGTTTTTTATCGGCAACCGCAAAAGTAACTGGATGCTGGTTGCTTTTGGCATGATAGGCACTTCGCTGAGTGGTGTTACGTTTGTAAGTGTGCCGGGTACGGTTGGTGCGGTTGGGTTTCAGTATTTTCAGGTGGTTATCGGTTATTTTTTGGGATACCTGGTTATAGCATTTGTACTGCTGCCCATTTATTATAAACTCAATCTTACATCCATTTATTTATACCTGCAAAAAAGGTTTGGCCCGGTATCGTATAAAACAGGAGCCTTGTTTTTTATTGTATCAAGGGCATTGGGTGCAACAGCACGCATGTTTTTAGTGATCAACATCCTGCAGATCTTCATCCTTAATAAAATGGGAGTTCCGTTTTGGGTTACAGCATTGGTTATATTGTTATTGATACTGTTGTACACTTTTGAAGGTGGTGTTAAAACAATTGTTTACACCGATACTTTGCAAACAACATTCATGCTGCTGGGGCTTATTATTTGCATCATTACCGTGGTTGGAAAAATGGATATGAGCTTGGGAGAAATTTTTACGTCGATGCAGGAAAATAAACTGTCTAAAATTTTCAATACCGATGTGAATGCTCCCAACTTTTTTGTAAAGCATATTTTGGGAGGTATGTTCATCACCATTGCCATGACAGGGCTTGACCAGGAAATGATGCAGAAAAATATCAGTGTACGTACACTGAAAGATTCTCAAAAAAACATTTTAACCCTCAGCACCATTTTAATATTTGTAAACCTGCTGTTTTTATTTATGGGCGCTTTACTTTACCTGTATGCTGCACAAACCGGTGTTACGGTAAAAGGTGATGACCTGTTTCCTTCAATCGCTTTGGGAGGAATGTTGTCTGTTACGGTTTCCATCATATTTATAATTGGGTTGATCTCTGCATTATTCCCCAGTGCCGACGGGGCTTTAACAGCTTTAACTTCTTCTTTCTGTATCGATATCCTTGGATTAAAGAAAAAAACAGATTTATCTGAACAACAAAAAAGAACAACCCGCTTAACAGTGCATTTAACTTTTGCCATCATTTTCTTTTTATTGGTAATGCTTTTTAAATGGATTGATGATAAATCTATTATTGACGTTATTTTAAAAGTTGCAGGATATACCTATGGCCCGCTGCTGGGATTATTTGCCTTTGGCATTTTAACCCACCGGAAAATAAAAGATAAATATGCATTGGCCGTTTGCCTGTTATCTCCATTAATTATTTTTGGAATTGATCTTATCAATAACCCTGATTGGTATATCAGTCATTTTAATTTGTCAGCTTCTACTTCCGAAAGTTTAAAATCATTTTCTCAAAGATTATTCGGTGGGTATAAAATGGGGATTGAAATATTGATATTTAACGGGCTGGTTACTTTCCTGGGTTTATTCATCATTTCTTCAAAAGATATAAAAAGGGAACTGGAGCAGGAAATTAATGAAGCAGATGTAGCAATACAAAGTATCGGAGAAAAGTAATTCTTCTGAAATAAAAACGTAACTTTACGAAGTTAGTAAGTGCCATTCTTCACCGTTTAAAAAAGTGCAGAATGGCATTCTGTTTTTTGTATTGAATAGTGCATCAACATTTATTTTATCTTTATTTACATGGAACTGATTAACCCAAAAGCAGAGCAATACGCAAAACACTATACATCTGCGCTGGATGCAGTTTTGAATGAAATTGAAATAAATACTTTAAATAATCATCCGCATGCACAAATGCTTAGCGGGCATGTGCAGGGCAAAGTGCTGGAAATGTTCAGCAAAATGATTGGGCCGAAAAGAATTTTAGAGATTGGGACATTTACCGGCTTTAGCGCTTTGTGTTTGGCAAAAGGTTTACAAAACGATGGAAAATTACATACAATTGAAATAAGGGAAGATGATGCAGAAACAGCAACTGATTATTTTAAGAAAGCTGAAATGGAAAATAAAATTGAATTACATGTTGGCGATGCGTTAAAAATAATTCCAACCCTTACTGAAACCTGGGATTTGGTTTTTATTGATGCCGATAAAGTGAACTATATTAACTATTACGAATTAACTTTGCCATCAGTTAAAAAAGGAGGGTGGATACTGGCCGACAATGTACTTTTTCATGGCGAGGTTTTAGATGAATATGTGAAGGGGAAAAATGCAAAAGCTATTCTGGCATTTAACGAGCATATAAAAAACGATGACCGTGTACAACAGGCTATGTTAACGATAAGAGATGGCCTCCTGTTAATACAAAAAAAATAAAGCATGTACAAAATCATTATTGCCATATTGTTTTCGGCAGTTTCTTTAACAGTCTCTGCACAAAGGGTTTCTGTTGAAGAGTATATTGAGCAGTTTAAAGATATTGCCATCAGCG
>JANOVD010000273.1:0-12618 GCA_031417255.1 Chitinophagaceae bacterium | reverse complement strand
TTTATGGTGTTGCATCTTTTGGCTGGAGCGGAAGCACCAAGCACTGGCAGCGTCATGAATCTTTATCATTGGTACTGGCAGGACTGAGTACGCCACTTGTATTATCGGTGCATACTATTGTATCTTTCGACTTTGCCACATCCATTGTTCCGGGCTGGCATACAACAATCTTCCCCCCATACTTTGTGGCCGGCGCCATCTTCAGTGGATTTGCCATGGTGCAAACACTGATGATTGTATTACGTAAAGTACTTAACCTGCAGGATTATATTACCATTGGCCATATAGAAGCCATGAACAAAGTAATTGTACTTACAGGCAGTATTGTAGGCTGTGCTTATTTAACCGAATTATTTATGGCCTGGTACGGACAAAATCCTTACGAATGGTTTGCATTTAAAGAGAACCGTGCAAACCTGTTCAGTCCTTATGGAAGGAGTTACTGGCTGATGATGTTCTGTAATGTTGTATCGCCACAGTTGTTCTGGAGTCGTAAACTGAGAAGAAATATTACTGTTACTTTTTTCATGAGTATCATTGTAAACATAGGTATGTGGTTCGAGCGTTTTGTAATTATTGTTACATCTGTTTACAGAGATTATCTGCCATCATCATGGAGTACTTATTATAGTCCCAGTATTTGGGAGATAGGTTTTTATCTAGGTACCTTCGGATTGTTCTTTACCTGTTTCTTCCTGTTTGCAAAATACTTCCCGGTTATTGCGGTAGCCGAGATAAAGGCTGTTTTAAAAACCAGTGGCGAAAATTATAAAGTAAAGATGACCGACCTGGAAAAGGCAGATGCAGAAAAGTTTTACCAGGATGAAGTTGAACATGCACATTAAAAACCCCCTCCGCCCCCTGAAGGGGGAACTGGCGAAGATGTGGGCGAAGAATGAAATTTGGATTTTTTGAAATAATTATTTAACCAGCCGATAGTTCGCTATTTGAACAGAAGGCACAAAAGCCCCTTTAGGGGTTTGGGGTATGGGAATTAAAAAATTTGTTGTAGGCTGTTTCGATGACGAAAAGGTATTATTTCCTGCGGTGAAAAATGTTCGCAAGGCAGGATACAAAATACACGACGTGTACACACCTTTTCCTGTGCATGGTTTAGATCATGCCCTGGGCATTCGTGAAACCAGTCTGCATACAGCAGGATTTATTTATGCCATCACCGGCACAACCACAGCGCTAACATTTATGAGCTGGGTATTTACCAAAGACTGGACTTTAAATATTGGCGGTAAACCAAACTTTGCTTTACCGGCATGGATACCCATCACTTTTGAGTTAACCGTTTTGTTTTCGGCAGTTGGTATGGTACTTACATTTTGTTACCTGTGTAACCTGGCGCCATTTGTAAAGAAGCATCATTTTCATCCGAGGGCAACAGATGATCTTTTTGTTATGGCTATTGAGTGTACCGATAAAACCAATGACGCCGAAGTGCAGGCTTTTTTACAAACTGCCGGCGCACTGGAAATAAATGTGCAGGAAGTGGAAACAGGCTGGTGGATAGGCACATACGATAAAGAACAAAAATTGTATAAAGAAGAAAAAGGGTATTAATAACCCTCCGCCTTCGCCAGCTGGCGGAGAAACTAAGGAGTAGATAGAAGCGAAAAAAATAATAGAATGAAAAAAATCGCAATTATAGCAACACTGGTTTTGTCAATGGCTGCTGTGTTTATTGGTTGTAAAGATAAACGTGATACAGGCCGTGCCTATATGCCCGATATGGCATACAGCCGTGCTTATGAAACATATGCAACCCGTGACTCTTTAATTTTTACTGCCGATCCCAATGATGCAGGGCATAAAATATTTTATAATAATATGCCACCTGCCGGTACAATAAAAAGAGGAGAGAATTTTCCATTTGCAGTAGCGTTCGATAACAGCTTCAGTACAATTGATAGTAACGCTTCCTTAAAGAGTCAACTTGCATTGTTAAAAAATCCGTTGGAACCAATGATGGGCAAAGAACTGGAAGAAGCAGGCAGGTTATATAATATCAATTGTGCGGTTTGCCATGGCGCAAAAGGAGAAGCGAATGGGCCGCTGGCTGCCAAAGTGGGCGGTGTAAAAAGCATTATTGCTACTTCACCAACCTTCAGCGATGGCCGGATTTTTTATGTAATGACTTACGGACAGAATAACATGGGCAGTTACGCATCTCAATTAAGCAGAGAACAACGGTGGAGAATTGTACAATATATAAGAACATTGGAAAGCAAGCCAACAGCAGCATCAGACAGCGTAGCAATTAAGAAAGACAGCATTGCAATAAAAAAATAAAAGTATTAATACAAAATAAAGCTTAGATGGATCATCAATTTCAATTACCGGGCAGTTATAAAAAGTGGACGTATGGGCTGATTGCTGTTGGCGTAGCAGCATTGTTGTATGGATTTATAAAGTTTAATCCGTTTGCGCATGCAGGGCATGGCGAAAATGTAAACAGCACCCGTTTTTGGGCAGTGCTTTTACAAAACAGTGTTTTCTTTTTATTGGTGGAAAATGCAGCCATGTTCTTTATTTGTGTTACCACCATGGCTATGGCCGGTTGGGTTGTTGCTTTCAGAAGGGTTTCAGAAGCTATCTCAAGCGTAGTGCCAATTTTAGGTGTTATCACTTTTGTAATTTTAATGTCGATTGTATTTGGCCACCGTACAGATATTTATCACTGGTTAGATAAAGAAGCAGTTGCAAACGATCATATATTAAACGGCAAAAAAGGATTTTTAAATCCTATGTTTTATTCAATCTTCTCTTTTCTTACTATTTTCTTATGGTGGTTCCTGGGTAAAAAAATGCGCAGCCTTAGCCTGGAGAGTGATAAAAAAGGACACATGGATTATGAAACCGGTAAAAAATGGATTTGGAATAACACCGTTTGGGCTTCATTATATACTGTTGTATTTACCTTAACTGTTGCATCTACCATTCCATGGCTTTGGTTAATGAGTATTGATCCGCATTGGTACAGCACCATGTATAGCTGGTACACTTTTGCCAGCACATTTGTATCTGGTATGTCGTTGATCGCTTTGTTTGTAATTTATTTAAAGAACCGTGGCCAGCTTGAGTATGTTACCGAAGAGCATTTACACGATCTTGGAAAATTCATGTTTGCCTTCTCGGTTTTCTGGACATACCTCTGGTTCTCACAATACATGCTCATCTGGTACAGTAACCAGCCTGAAGAAACAAAATATTTTATTGAAAGAATAGGTACAGATGTAAAAGCAGGCCCTTATAAAGCCATCTTCTTTTTAAACCTGATCATTAATTTCCTTTGTCCTTTATTAATATTAATGAAAAAAGGAACCAAAAGAAACTGGACCATGGTAACCTTTATGGCCGTGTTGATCATTTTTGGTCACTGGATAGATTTTTTCCAGATGGTAATGCCTGGCACATTGCACGAACATTATACATTGGGCTTTTTTGAATTTGGAACAGCCGCTTTGTTTATAGGATTGATCATGTGGGGAACCGGAAGATATTTAAGTAAACATTCGATGTTGGCAAAAAATCATCCTTTCTTAAAAGAGAGTATGATACATCATACGTAAAAACAGCCCCTCCTATCCTCCCCGGTGGGGAGGGAAATGGCGGAGATGAAAGCAAAGAAGGATTTTAAATAAAAGTTCTAAAAGTCCCTCCTCGGGAGGGAGTTAGGGAGGCTTTAAATAATTTTATATGAAAGAGTTTTTAATGATAGCTTTAGGGGTACTGATTTTCGTAGTCATCTTTCAGATTGCGAAAGCCAGTGAATACGTAAGCGTTTTAAAAGGCGAAGACAAAACCCGTAAACAGAACAATAAGATCAACGCATTTTTCCTGTTGGGATTTTTAGTGTTTGGTTTAATTGGTGCCTGGTATTGCAATGAACTTTACTACGGCAAAACATTGTTCCCTCAAGGCTCGGCATCTGTTGAAGGAGAAAAGATTGATGACATGTTATTAATTACCATTTTAATAACCGGGGTTGTTTTTATCATTACACAGGTATTGTTATTCTGGTTCTCTTTCAAGTACCAGGAAAAAGACGACAGAAAAGCATTTTACTTTCCACACAATACAAAACTTGAATTGATCTGGACTACCGTACCGGCAATTTTTTTAACCGTGCTGGTTGTTTTTGGTTTAAAATACTGGTTTAAAATTACCGGCGATGCACCCAAAGATTCAATTATTGTAGAAGTTACCGGCCAACAGTTTAACTGGGAGTTCAGGTATCCGGGTGCAGATAAAGTGCTGGGGAAAAAGAATTATAAATTAACCACAGCAAAAAATAATCTTGGTGTTGATTTTGATGATCCCTCAAGCCACGATGATATACATGTAAACACAACCATGCATATTCCCGTTGGTGTACCGGTTAAAATGGTTATTCATTCCAAGGATGTAATTCATGATGTTGGTTTGTCTCATTTCAGGTTAAAGATGGATGCTGTACCGGGTATACCAACCACACAGTGGTTTACACCAAAAATTACAACAGCGCAAATGAGGGATAAAATCAAAAATCCTGATTTTAATTTCGAAATTTCCTGCAATCAGTTGTGCGGCTCAAGCCACTATGCCATGAGAGGCGTTATCATAGTTGAAACCATGGAAGAATATAAAAAATGGCTGGCAGAGCAAAAGTCTGAATACTATACTTTATTTCCGGCAAAAGCCCCTGCATCACCTATAGCAGACAGCGGGGTAAAAAAAATAACACAATTGCTGCCGGAAAAAAAATAATTAAACGTATCCCGGTAATATAAAGGGATGAAAAAAGAAAGAATATGAGTAGCGCAGTCACATTACAGCATGCAGATGTTCATGGAGCACATGATGCACATCATGAACATCACCACCATGAAACGTTTATTACAAAATACGTTTTCAGCCAGGATCATAAAATGATTGCCAAACAATTTTTGGTAACAGGTATCATCTGGGCCATCATTGGGGGTTTGTTCTCGGTAATATTCCGTTTGCAATTGGGTTATCCCGATGCTACTTTTCCGTGGCTGGAAGACCTGTTGGGCCATTGGGCAGCCGGTGGTAAATTAAAACCTGAATTTTATTATGCTTTGGTTACTATGCACGGAACCATATTGGTGTTTTTTGTATTAACAGCAGGCTTAAGCGGAACATTTGCAAACTTTCTTATTCCGCTGCAGGTTGGTGCAAGAGATATGGCATCGCCATTTTTAAATATGCTGAGTTACTGGTTCTTCTTTATTTCTTCTATTATCATGTTCACTTCTTTGTTTGTACAAACAGGGCCAGCAAGTGGCGGGTGGACGATATATCCTCCGTTAAGTGCTTTAGGCGATGCATCAAGCGGCTCTAAAATAGGGATGGATCTCTGGCTGGTAAGTATGGCCATGTTTATTGTATCTGCATTACTGGGAGGCCTTAACTATATTACCACCATCCTTAACATGCGTACAAAAGGAATGAGCATGACCCGTTTACCATTAACAATCTGGGCATTGTTCTTTACCGCAGTATTGGGTGTACTTTCTTTCCCTGTTTTATTATCTGGCGCTATTTTATTATTATTCGATCGAAACCTGGGAACCAGCTTTTACTTAAGCGATATTGTTGTTGCAGGTAAAATTTTACCTAACGAGGGAGGTAGTGCCATTCTGTTCCAGCATTTATTCTGGTTCCTTGGCCATCCCGAAGTGTACATTATTTTATTACCTGCAATGGGTATGAGTTCGGAAATTATAAGTGTTAACAGCCGAAAGCCCATATTTGGTTATATGGCCATGGTGGGTTCTGTTTTCGCCATAGCCATACTTGCCTTTTTGGTTTGGGCGCACCATATGTTTGTAACAGGCCTTAATCCATTCCTTGGTTCGGTATTCGTACTGCTTACATTATTGATTGCCGTCCCATCAGCCATTAAAGTATTTAACTGGCTTACTACTTTGTGGCGGGCAAATATCCGTTTTACACCGGGCATGTTATTCGCCATCGGTTTTGTAAGTTTATTTATCAGTGGTGGTTTAACAGGGGTTTTTCTTGGTAATTCAGCATTGGATCTTCACCTCCACGATACTTACTTTATAGTAGCTCACTTTCATATTGTAATGGGTGTGGCTTCGTTCTTTGGCATGTTTGCCGGAGTTTACCATTGGTTTCCTAAAATGTTCGGCCGCTATTTAAATAATACCATGGCCTTTATCCATTTTTGGATAACCATGATCGGGGCTTATTTAATTTTTTGGCCAATGCATTACCAGGGCCTGGCCGGCGTGCCACGACGTTATTATGATTTTTCGGGTTGGAGTTCATTTAATATGTTTAACGGGCTTAATGAGTTTATCAGCTTTGTAGCTATGATTGTATTTGCTGCTCAATTACTTTTTGTTTTTAATTTCTTTTACAGCATGTTTAAAGGAAGAAAAGTTACAGACACAAACCCATGGGGCGCCAATACGCTGGAGTGGACAACACCAATCAATCCGGGTCACGGAAACTGGCCCGGCGAAATCCCAGAAGTGCATCGTGGTGCATATGATTATGCAAAAGACGGAAAAGAATTTATACCGCAGGATGTACCGGTAGGAGATGATGAATCGAAACATTAGGAAGCCCCTCCTTGAACTTCGTTCGTTCCCTTATCAGGGAACCCCCGGGGGGAGGGATATGGAGGAGACCGAAACGAAGATTGCAAAACGTAATTAAAGTTGAATAAAGAGAAAATGATGAAATGCCCGCCCGGCTTAAGGGCCGTTCGGACGGGCTTAATTACTGATGTTGAAAAAATAAACAAAAGCCCGGCCTCCCTCTCCTCGGGAGATGGAACGAGGGAGAGGCTGGGGAGAGTAAGGCTATGAACAACTCAACATCATTTACGTTGGTAAGTAAAGTGAAAGATTATTTTCAGTTAATCAAATTCACTTTAAGTTTTATGGTTGTGTTCAGCACGGTGGTTAGTTTTTTAATTGCACCCAATGAACAGTTTTACGTTCGTGAAAAAATAATATCAGTTCTTTTACTTTTTGTTGCAGGTATGTTGGTTACCGGATCGGCAAATGCCATTAACCAGGTTTTGGAAAAAACATCCGATGGGTTAATGAAGCGTACAGCCAAAAGGCCCGTTGCCAGTGGCCGTATGAGTGTGAATGAAGCGGGTGTTTTTGCTTTTATCACCGGTGCGGCCGGCGTGTTTATGATGTGGAAATTTTTTAACACCGAGAGTGCAGTGGTTAGTTTATTCAGCCTTTTTTTATATGGCTTTATTTACACCCCGCTCAAAAAAGTTAATTCAATTTCTGTGTTGGTTGGTGCTATACCCGGTGCATTTCCCTGTTTAATTGGTTGGGTTGCTGCTTATGGCAACGCACCAATCAGCTGGACAGGTGCGTGGGTTTTATTCGGCATCCAGTTTTTATGGCAGTTTCCGCATTTTTGGGCAATTGCCTGGCTGGCTCATAAAGATTACGAAGCTGCCGGATTTAAACTGCTTCCAGCCGATAAAGGCCCAACAAAGTTTACCGCAATGCAAAGTATTATTTACAGCGCATTGATGATACCGATGGGGTTTATACCTTATTACACAGGCATCAGCGGTATAGAAAGTATGTTTATTCTGCTGGGTTGCAATTTGTGGATGGTGTATGTTAGTGTGATGTTGTTCATCCGCATGGATGCAAAAAGTGCAAGAATGGTTATGTTCAGTTCTTATTTTTATTTGATGATTGTGCTGTTGGCCATGTTTGCCAACAGGGTGTAACCTCACCCCAACCCCCGTCCGTACCGGCACGGGCGGGCCTCTCCTTAAGGAGAGGGAACTGGAAGATAGAAGCGAAGATCGTGATGTTGACGAAGATAGAAGGATAGATGATGTGGAGGATTTGAAGTTTGGATATGTTTAATGTACCGCTCCTTCTCCTACAGGAGAAGGAGGTGGAGGATGAGGTAAAAATGCTGAATAAAGAAACAACAGCACAAGGGAGTGACACAACGATGATGCCATGAAAAAGTGATGCTGGTAACAAAAAAATTAAATAAAATTCCCATGAGGGATAAAGTGATATGAGTACAGTGGCAATGGAACAACGAAAAAAAATTCATCCGCATAAATTTACCCTGTGGGTGGGCATTGGAAGTTTACTGATGATGTTTGCAGGGTTAACGAGTGCTTATATAGTTAAACGTAACCAGGTAAACTGGCAAACGTTTGATCTGCCTCAGTTTTTTTGGTACAGCACTGTTGCAATATTATTGAGCAGCGCAACCATCTTTCTGGCAGAAAAAGCTTTTAAGCAGCGGCAGATGAAAAAATACAAAAGTCTGCTGATTGCAACTTTGGTATTGGGAGTTCTTTTTATTGTTTTTCAATTGCTGGGTTTTCAGCAGCTTTGGGCAAAACAGGTAACACTTACTGCAAGCGTATCTTATTCGTTTTTGTACGTAATTGTAAGCCTGCATGCGGTACACGTTGTTGGAGGATTAGTAGCATTGCTTGTATTGTTTGCAAAAGCATTCAGCAAAAAAACAAGAACCTATAACAGTGTTCCGGTTGAACTGTTAAGTACATACTGGCACTTTGTAGATATACTTTGGATTTATTTATTGATATTTTTATTGATGATACGATAATAAGTAACAAGATATAAGTAGCAAGTAGCAAGAATAGTTTAAGAGAATATTAAATAATAAAATAAAGAATGGTAAAAAGTAAAAGGGTCTTTCCTGATACTTTCTACTCAATACCTGATACCTTTTAAGAGTTATATATGTCAACAACAGCGATACCAACAAATACCAAATGGTGGAACGGAGGGAGAAGCCCCTTCAACATCAGTTATGGTAAAGTAATGATGTGGTACTTTTTAATGAGCGATGCTTTCACATTCGGCGCATTTCTGATAAGCTATGGTACCATCCGTTTCAGCGTAAACCATTGGGCCGACCCGAACGAGGTATTTAATGCATTTCCTTTGGCCGGCCATGCAAACCTGCCACTGGCATTTGTAAGTTTGATGACCTTTATTTTGATCTTCAGTTCTGTTACTATGGTACTTGCTGTACATGAAGGCCATAAAATGAACAGAAAGGGTGTTGAGAAATATATGATATTAACCATCCTGGGAGGACTTGCGTTTCTTGGCTGCCAGGCTTGGGAGTGGACACACATGATAACCGGCGACCATGCAGTATTGGTAAATGGTGAAATTGAAAAATGGGGAACAACAGTAACAAAAAATCCTTGGGGCCCGCATGTAATGCATGAGGGGCAATTGGTAAGTACGCCGGGCCCAATTGCTTTTGGCGGCTATTTCTTTGGTATAACAGGTTTCCATGGTTTCCACGTATTCAGCGGTGTTATCATTAACCTGGTTATGTATATTAAAACTAAACTTGGCCATTTTGACCAGCGTGGCCATTATGAAATGATCGAGAAAGCAGGATTGTACTGGCACTTTGTAGACCTGGTTTGGGTATTTGTATTCCTTTGCTTTTATCTTGTTTAAAATTTTTAAAGTAATTAATTAAAATATAATCATGAGTTCACAAGTATCTTCTCCCGAAATTACACATGCCCCGGAGCATGCGTCCGGCACGGGCCGTATCTGGAAAACATTTTGGGTATTGTCTTTATTAACAGTTATTGAGCTGGCGCTTGGTTATTTTTTATATTGGAAGCATGGCCAATTGCCATATAGTTTAACCCTTGGAACCAAATTAGTAATTGCTGCATTAACGCTTGCCAAAGCCTATTATATTGTTTCAATTTTTATGCACCTGGGCGATGAGATCAGGAATATGATCATGACGATTGTTGTTCCGTTGATGTTATTTGTTTGGTTTATTGCAGCATTTCTTTGGGATGGAAACGCATGGAAAAATTTGCGTAATACAAATGCCGGAAGCCGCCCGGCAGAAACGGAGCAACAACAGCATCAACCTGCTGTGGATAAACACGCAAAACCATAATTACTGATAAACAGATTTAAAATATTAACCATCCGCCAGCTGGCGGATGGCTTTTTGTTTTATGAATGAAATGATTTTCATTGACGTAAATTTGCACGATCAGCAGAAAAGAGTATGAATAAAAAAGCAATATCAGGATTGATGCTTGCACTGGTTTTACCTATTGCAGGTTATTTTATAGTAAAGTATTACAGCGAAAATACAGTACATATGCCCGGAAGGTATTTTACTCCGGATAGTGTAGTCGTATCAGAAAAAAATGGCAAAACAGTTACCGATACCATCTGGCATAAAGTAAAGAATATCGAATTTACCAACCAGCTTGGTAAAAAAGTTTCGTTGAACGATTTGAAAGGGAGGATACTGGTGATTGATTTCTTTTTTACAAGATGCCCAAGTATTTGTCCCGGCCTTGCCAGGAGTATGAAAAGGTTACAGGATTCATTTGTAAAGAACGACAGCATTGTTCATTTCATATCAATCAGTGTAGATCCGGAGCATGATTCAGTTCCTCAATTACGCAAATTCGCTGATCGCTATGGCGCCAACCACGATACCTGGTGGTTTGTAACCGGCGATAAAAAGGCAATCTATGATTTTGCATTTAATGAACTTAAAGCAAGTGTTACAGATGTTAATATAGATACAGCATTTCTTCATACCGAAAACTTTTTTTTACTGGACAGCAGCAGGGTTGTACGGGGCTGGTACAATGGGTTTGACACCATTAAGCAAGCTAAGCTGGTAAGGGATATCCCTTTGCTGATGCTGGAAAAAGATAAAAAAGCACCCTCTGTGTTTCGTAAATTCATTCCTATTCTTCCCATCATTTTTATTGCAATAGGAATTGTATTTGCAGTTGTTTTGGTTTTTAACCATAAAAAGAATAAAGAGGAAAAACAATCATAAAATTTATGTTGCAGCCTTCGTTAAAAAAAGATGATAAAAAAGCATAGCTTTTTATTTATACCGTTTCGTTTGTGGTTTTTGCTGCTGTAGCTTTTTTAAGCAAATTCAAACTACATGCTGACCCGGGTTTTGATGTGCATGTATTTGCAAAAATAAATGCTGTTATTAATTCAATAGTTGCTGTTTTACTGCTGGCAGGCTTATTTTTTGTAAAACAAAAAAAATATGTTCTGCATAAAAAAATAATGTTGACAGCCATTTCATTATCAGTTTTATTTTTACTTTCTTATATAGCCCATCATTTACTGGCTGGTGATACAAAGTATGGAGACTTAAACCATGATGGTATTATTAGTATTGATGAGAAAGCACTGGCCGGTAACTTAAGGATGCTGTATTACTTTATACTGATAACCCATATCCCCCTTGCTGCTATAATTCTGCCTTTTATTTTATTTACTGCTTACCGTGCACTTACCGGCGAATATGATAAACACAAAAAGCTGGTTAGGATTACCTGGCCGGTTTGGTTTTATGTGGCAGTAACAGGGGTTGTGGTTTATTTGATGATAAGCCCGTATTATAGTTAACCTGATAGGTATGCAAAAAGGAAACGCTTTAAAAATATTGAACATTTTGCACAAGGCAATGTTGACAGGGCAGATATTATTTGCTGCTGTTTGTGTTTACCTGGTTTATACAAAGAAACTGATACCTCCGGCACAAGAGCTTGATAAGATTTTACAGGTTGCGGCACTGATCTTAACTGTAACGGGAGTTTATGCAGGATTTGCAGTTTTTAAAAAGAAATTGATGCATATAAGAGAGGTGCAAACCGATTCTGCGAAAAAATTTTCAATATACCGGGCTGCTTCGCTGATGCAATGGGCGCTTTTAGAAGGCCCTTTTATTTTCTGTATCATCAGCTTTTTTCTTACCGGCAATTATGCTTTTGTAGCACTTGCACTAGTAATCATATTTATTTTTGTGATGACGGCTCCGTCGAAAATAAAAATTATAACGCAATTACAAATAAGCGAATCGGAGCTGGATGAATTATAATACGGCCTCAACAACAATCTTCATTTTACTGAAATAAGATACCCTCACTTTTAATTTATCGCCCACTTTCAAATCTGTAGGCAGGTTATCTGATTTAGGCGAAAGTTTTGCCTGTACCTTATCGCCAAACACATTCAGGTAAATACCGTGAGGTGATATCTTATATATTTCCGTTTCAACAATTTCCTGTTTTTTAAAAGCCCTTTCGGCCGAGTAATATTCGGGTATGAAATTTTGTGTAAACAGTGATGCAGTTATTTTTTCTTTTTTCTCCAGGTTATCCAAAGCAAATGTTACTGCCTCATTTAGCTCAACTTCTGTTGGCTTTAATTGCCAGGGCGATACATGAACAGGAAAAAATAAATAACTGTCAATCTCCTTTACAAAATATTTATCATCCACAATTTTTAAATAACCAATAAAATTATTTTCTATTTTGGTTTTGTTGATCAGTACATCTAATGCATTATTATACATGAATTGGATGTTGCCGGCAGTCATCCTGTCTCCACGCCCCGACAGGGCAATAGTAAAACTTACCGTATCGCCAATATGAAATACATGTTTCTTTTTAAGTAACTTTTCATCAACACTTCCATTTACTACTTTTTTCTTACCATTCTGTTCATACTCAATAATGATATATTTTTTTTCGTGGTTAACGAAACTTACCTGGCCTTTGTGTAT
>JANOVD010000272.1:0-5140 GCA_031417255.1 Chitinophagaceae bacterium | reverse complement strand
GTATCAAATTCAATAACGATCAGGCTGTAATCGGTTTGTGATGTACTTTGTATTTTTATAACCTTGGCGCCGCTTATTCCTTTCAGTTGTTTTTCAATTGGCCTTGTTACCAGGTTTTCAATATCTTTTGGTGAGTTACCTACATACACTGTTGCTATAGAAATGGTTGGCACTACAATATCGGGAAACTGCTCCCTGGGCATGGTATTAAACTTGGTAAGCCCGATGATGGTGATGATAATGGCTATAATATAAATAGCCGTTTTGTTATCAATGGCCCAGCTGGTAGGTTTATACTCCTTGAACTTTTTGGTTATTCCTTCAATGATATTCATAAATTAGTTTTAGTGGCCTCCCCTAAATCCCCTCCCGGGGAGGGGACTTTAAGACACTGATGTTTTGTAATCCTTTTAATACATTTTAATATTAGATAGCCTTTATTACCTGTCCTTCGTACAAACTTTGATAACCTTCAGTTACCAATTGTTCACCTCCTTTAAGTCCGCCTTTTATTTCCACGTTTTCACCATAAACTTCTCCTATTGTAACAGACACTTTATGAGCTGTTGTTTTTCCGTTAGAGCTTGTTATCATTACAAAAACATATTTACCCGTTTCGTCGGTTTGCACCATGTTTACAGGAATTACAACTGCATTGGCTGCCATGTAATCCTTAATACGCATGATGGCGGTTTGGTTTGGTTTTAATGCTGCATCATAAGGAATCTTTGCTTCGGCCATAAAGCCTCTTAAATTCGGATCAACACTCTGGCTTATTAAAGAAATGGAACTGGGGATATTTACTTTTTGAGCATCCGGAATATTTATAAGCACCGGTGTTCCGGTGTGCAGCCTCGTTAAATAATTTTCGGGAACATTGGTTACTATTTTTAACGAGCTGGTGTTTACAATTTTTATCTGCGGCCCGGCCTGTGTCATTCCCTGGAAAGTTTCTCCTACCCTGATGCTCACAATATCTGCAACACCGCTAACATCACTATACACATTGCTTGTATTCATTTGCTCAACAGCAACTTTTACCTGTTCGCCTGCTGATGATAACTGGTTTTCCAGGCTTTCAACATTCGTTCTGGCGGTTATCAACTGCACTTCGGTACCAATGCCCTGTTCCCATAAATTCTTCTGGCGTTGGTAAATGTTTTTTGCAAAACCCAATTGTGTTTTAATGCCTTCAAGCTGTTGCCTGGCTGCGGTTACCTGCTGCCTTACAATAGCATCATCCAGTTTTAATAATAACTGGCCTTTTCTAACCATCTGACCCTGTTTTACAAAAACTGCTTTTACCTGGCCCGGCATACCACGTGGAGATATGTAAGAGATATTATCAGCATCAACTTTGCCCATCAGGTCAATAAAATGTTCAAAGTCTTTGGTTACAACAGGCATCACAGTAACAAGTTTAATCCGGGCAGCATTGGCTGCATTGGTATCCAGCCGTAAAATATCCGCTTCCAGTTTTTTTATGTCTGCTTCATTCTCCGACTTTTCCTTTTTCTTTTTTTCCAGCTTTGCTTTTAAGTCATTAATAACTGCAGCATTGTCTTTTTTACTGCTGCCGCAGGATGCGATTAAAAACATGGTAAATAAAGCGATTGAAATTTGTGTTATTTTTTTCATCTGTTTATAGTTAGTCAGTTTTAATTATAATTTTCCGGTGGCTTTTAAAAAATCAACTTTTGCAATAATGGCATCGTACAATGCACTGATATAATTTGTTTGTGCTGTTTTAAGATCAAGCTGGGCCGTATTAATTTCTGTTGCCGAGCCGGTGCCTATCTCATATTTCTTTTTGGTTTGGCCGTACACTTTTTCGGCAAGCGCCATATTCTTTTTTTGAAAATCCATAGAAGCAATGGCTGCAATAAAATTGTTTTTAGCAGTTTCTACTTCCCTGTCGATACTTATTTTTAAAGCTTCGGTTTGGTTTTGTGTTTTCTTTAATTGCAGCCTTGCCCCTTCTGTTTTTGCTTTTAAAGCAAAACCATTAAAAATGGGAACCCTCATTTGCAACCCTATATACGAGCTTGTAAACCAATCTCCTTTACCAAAAAAGTCAAATTTATCACGCTGTGCCTGTTTGCTGTATCCGCCTACCAAAGCAAAAGTTGGTATCTGGCTTAATTTATACCTTCTTACATTCAACCCGTTTAGTTCATTGGTTACTTCCATTATCTGAAAGTCTTTTCTATCGCTGTATTTAAACTGGCTGGCTTCTAAAACTCCATCTTTAACCTGGCTGTCATTAAATGTATCTGTTAACACAAGACTGTCTGCAATAGGCATACCCATCAATAATTTTAATCCGGAGTAACCATTGCTGATCATGTTATTTGCTTTCAGCTTTTCTGTTTCCAGATTTGCAAGTTGTACCACAAGTTTATCAATATCCACCCTTTCGGTAAAACCATTATCATACATAATGGATACATCACGTTTTAATTTTTCCAGCCGGCTGATGTTGGCATCAAGCAATTGAATCTGAATTTTACCAACTACCAGTTGATAGTACACTTTATATACATTGACTTTTATATTTTCTTCTGTAAGCTCTGCAATGCGTTCCTGCAAACTGATGGTTCCGTTACGTGCTTTCAATGCAATAAAAACCTGCCCGTCAAAAACAATCTGGCTTAAGGTTACACTTGCATTGGCATTCCATGGGTTGCCAAACGGAAAAAGCAGGTTCCCGAATCCTCCTGCCGGAAATGTTACCGGTTGCCCGTTGCCATTTTTAACACCCTCATCTATTAACACTTTGTAAGTTGCAGGAGCAATAAAATTTGGAATGGATTGTACCGGGATATCAATATTTCTGGTAACTGACATGGAGCCGTTTATCTGCGGCAGTGCTATTGAAGTGATATCCCTGTTTGTTTGTTTTTGAATCAGAATATCAAGCAATGCATTCTTAACCTGTACCGAATTCTGTTTGGCATAATCAACGGCCTGTTTTACAGTAAATGAATGTACATTTTGTGCATTTACTTTGGCAGTAAAAACCAGGAGGATTAAAAACAGCGGGCTATATTTCCCTAATTTTTTCATTACAATTATTTTTTTACTTTTTATTTTTTTGCTGATGCCTTTTCTTTTTGTTCCATATATTTTAAAACCAGTTTGTACCCTTTCAACGATACCAGCCCGAATAAATAGTGAATGATGATTTCCTTTTCAATCTCCAGCAGGCTTTGTTTTACGCTGCGCTGAAACTCAGGGTTAAAAGCAATAAGCATGGTTTCTACACGGTATCTTGCCAGAATATCCACCTGTATTTCGGGCCTGAATAATGCTTCACATATGCCACGTTCCAGGTTTTGACTGCATATATTATACAGATATTCATTGCGGTGCTTTTGAAATTTTCTGTATGCCGAAGGGTGGTATTTCTGCATATCGAACAAAATGGATGGGTTCATGGTCTTAAACATTTCGGCCATCATATCCATCACCAAAAAAATCTCATGCACAGCATTGATAGCCCTTTCCCGGTCTTCGTTACAAGCGCATTGGTTGGTTTCAATCACATTTTCAACAACCGCTTCTACCAGTTCATCCTTATCTTTAAAATACTGGTAAATGGTTTTTTTACTCATCCCCAGGTTGGCAGCAATATCATCCATACTTACACTGCGAATGCTGTATTGCATCACCAGGTCGTGTGCCGCTTTCTGAATCCGTTGTTTTGTATCTAACTCTGTAATCATGGGCACAAAACTACGGAAACTTTTAATGTAACCAAAGTTTCCATGCTGTTTTTGCCAAATTATTTTTTTGTTATTATAAAAAGCACATTGCGGCCGGCCCGGCGCAATTGAGTAAACAGAAGTACAATTAATTAACTTTGTTCTACTAAACTAATCACCATGCCAAATACATTCCGCTATAAAAAAATACTGCAATATTTTTTGCAGGGACTTTTAATCTTAGGGCCGGTTACCATTACAGCTTATTTTCTTTACTGGGCTTTTTCATCAATCGATAGCTGGATTCCTATTTTTACTTATAAAGATGCACAGGGCCTGGTACAAGTAAGAAATTATGGAATTGGCTTTATTTTGATCATTGCAGTATTGATCGTTATCGGATATTTCAGCTCCTTTTTTATCACTGGCCGCATTATCAGTTTTTTTGATAAACTGATAGAAAAAATTCCCGGCATTAAACATATCTATTCTCCTACCAAAGATTTTTTTGAAGCGTTTGCAGGCGACAATAAAAAATTTACCAAACACGTGCTGGCCAATATTGATGACAATGATGTTTGGCGATTTGGATTTGTTACCCGTGAGGATATGCAGGATTTTGGCCTGATAGAGTATGTTACTGTTTATGTGCCCATGGCTTATTCGGTTGCAGGTAATGTTTATGTGATACCCAAAAGCCGGGTAAAACTGATTGATAATATCAGCGCTGCACAAACCATGAAGTTTGCTGTAAGTGGCGGTGTTACTGATATTGATGAGGGGAGTAGTTAGGAATTGGGAATTAGGAGTTGGGAATTAGGAGTTAGGAAAATGCAGTATATTTAAAAGGATCAATTTGCCAAAATGAAAAGAGTGTTTCATTTAATATTACTTATTTGCCCATTGCTTATTGCAAATTTGCCTTCATACTGCTGGGGTTTTTATGGCCATCAAAAAATAAATTATTACGCAGTTTTTTTATTGCCACCCGAAATGATGGTTTTGTTTAAACCAAACATCGGTTTTTTGAGCGAACATAGTATTGACCCCGATAAAAGAAGATATGCAGTACCCGATGAAGGGCCCAGGCATTATATTGATATTGATCATTACGGAACATATCCGTACAGCGCCCTGCCCAGGAAATGGAATGATGCCGTTGCAAAGTTTGGCGAAGATTCGTTGAAAAAATATGGCATTGTGCCCTGGCATGTACAAACTATGCTCAGCCGCCTCACCGAAGCTTTCAAAACAAAAAATTACAGCCTCATCATGAAAAATGCGGCAGAGATCGGCCATTATATTGCCGATGCACATGTGCCGCTGCATGCCAGCAGTAACCACAACGGGCAGCTTACCAACCAAAAAGGTATTCATGGTTTTTGGGAAAGCCGTGTGCCCGAACTGCTGGCCGAAAAAGAATTTGATTTTTTTAT
>JANOVD010000271.1:0-8683 GCA_031417255.1 Chitinophagaceae bacterium | reverse complement strand
CCAGCGAATCTCTGCGCTGCTTCATCATCTTCTGCAAAAATTTTTGCTCAGTTGCTTCATCAATTTCGCCTGCTGCACCGGGCTCTGTCTTTGCTTTAATGATCTCGGCTTTTATTGCACGCAGGGCACGTAAAACGCCTTCGCTTTTGGCTTTCATGGCCTCTTTCATTTCGGTCATTATTTGTAGTTCTAAACTCATGGTGGTTATCTTTTAGTATTTAAATTTCTTTTGCAGGAATTAGTAATTAGTAATTTGGAATTAGGAGGAGCGCTTTTTATTCAAATGTTAACTGATTCTAAACACCCAATTCCTAAATCCTAATTCCAAATTCCCAATCTTGCTTACTTATGCTCTTTTAACTGAATGGCTCTGAATTTATCAAAAAATTCTTTTGCAAATTTTTTCATATCGTCGCACATTTCCTGCTGTTGTGTGGCTCTTTTAAAAGTATCGGCCATGCTCATCAGCATCTGGTAATAAAAATCGGCCATTTCATCCACCATCATATCTTTTGTCCACAGGTCAATGCGTAGTGCAGTTTTATCGGTGCCATCCCAAAAAGCAACACTCATGGCTTTTGCTTTTTGAACCATGTTGGCTGTACTGTCGCTGGCAACCCAGTTTATTTGTTCGGGAACTTTGTTGGGGTCGAGCAGTACGTCTATTTTTATTGTTGATTGATTCATGATAATTAGCTGATTTGATAATTAGTCCCGATAGCTATCGGGATGCTATTATTATGCGAAGTTAACTGCTTTAGTAAAAAGAAGATTATTAGAGGGTTAGAAAATTAGCAAATCAGCACATTAGTTAATTAGCACATTTCAAAATACATTGCATTAGTAAATCTGTTGTTTTATCCCAATCATATTGCTGCAACTGCACTTTACCGGCAAGCACAAGAGCATTGGCCTTATCCTCATCTTTAAAAACAAGCATCATTTTTTCGGCAATATCTTTAAAATCGCCGGCATCGGCATATAAAGATGCATCGCCGCAAATAGAAGGCAGTGCTCCGGCATTTGAACAAACAACTGGCACACCACATTGCATAGCCTGCAATGGCGATATTGCAAGATCGTTATGTAAAACCGGGTAAACCAAGGCATAAGCAGCAGCGGTTATTTTTGCAAGCTCTATCTTTGATAAATTTTCAAGCAGCTTAACTTCATTTCTGAATGCATAGGTTTTCAGTTCTTTTTTAAATGTTTCATCAGCATTGCCGGCAATCAGCAACAACATATTGCTTTTCTGTCTTTTTTTAAAAAGAGAAAATGCTTTTAACAGGTTGATGATATTGCTGCGCTGATTGATATTGCCACTAAATAAAAAATAAGCTTTTCCTTCGGCATATTTTTCCTTGATTATCTCTTTTTCATCCCAATCACCAGGTTTAAAAATATCATCAATAACCGGTCTGATCACATCAATATAATTTACTTTATAATGATCTGCAATTACCTGTTTTGAAAATTCAGAGGATGTTGCAATGCTTTTGGCCTTTGCCAAAAAAGACGGCGTGAATTTTTTATAAAACCTTTCCTGCTGTTTTTTTAAAAGCTGGGGCGCAAGTAAAAAACAAAGATCAGTTATGAGCAGGCATTGCGGTTTTTTGGTACGTAACGAACAAATGCCTTCCATACTCACAAAAACATCTGCCTTATGTTTACGCAATACAGCCGGTATTTTATAATTTAACCAATATTGCAAATGCAGGCTGCTGCTGGTTTTTGGGCCTACAATAATAGGGACTACATTTTCAGAAAAGCAGAGGGTTTTATCATAAGGCCTGTCAAAAATGTATAAAAACTGATGCTGTGGAAATTTTTTGGTTAAACGGTCGAGCATTTCAAACATAAAACTTTCATAACCTTCCGGCTGTTCATCTTTTTGTAGCCTGGTGTTAACAGCAATGATCATATATGAGAAGCTATTAGTTTTTAGCTATTAGCAATTAGTGGTTTCTTTGATTGAACAGACTCTTGTTCTGCTAACAGCTGTTTTATTTCAGCACTTTCAGCTTTACCATTTCAATTCGGGTATCACTTACATTTAAAATATCAATTTCGTAATTGCCGATAATGATATGGTCTTTTAATTTTGGAATTTGTTCATGGTTTTTAATGATGTACCCCGACAGTGTTTCTGTTTCTTCATCATCGGGAAACTGTAGTTTGTATTTATCGGTTATCAGGTCAAGTTCCATCCGGCCGCTGAAAATAAATTCGGTGGCCGACAATTGATTGTCAACAAAATCTTCGGTGTCGTACTCATCTTTTATCTCTCCAAAAATTTCTTCCAGCAGATCTTCCATGGTAACAATGCCGGCTGTGCCGCCAAATTCATCAATTACCCAGGCAATTGATTTTCTTTCTTTACTGAATTTGTTCATCAGGTCGGTAGCGCTCATACTGTCGGGCACGGTAGGAATGGGTAGTAAAATTTCTTTTATTGTTGCCGGCTGTTTAAACAGGTCCAACTGATGGATATAACCGGTAATACTGTCAATATTTTCGTGATAAACAACCAGTTTACTCAAATGCGTTTCAATAAATTTTGATTTTACTTCTTCAATGGAAGCATTACTGTTTATACCTTCAATTTCTCTTCTGGGTATCAGGCATTCTCTCAACCGTGTTTCGCTTAGCGATAATGCATTTTCAAATAATTCCTTGTTTAGCTGGCTGCTTTCTTCCTGCTCATGACTTTTACTTTGCTGCATAAAATTTTCAAGATCAACCTTGCTGAACATGTCTTTTTTGGTATGAATCTTTACATTCAGGATGTATTTTAATATCCATTCGGCAAAATTTACCAGGTAGGTACCGATGGAAGAAAACATCCAGTAAAAGAACTGCACAATGCTGCTGATGCTGTTTGAGCTGAGTATGCTGCTGTTTCTTGTTCTGAAAAAAGCTTTGGCTATAAACTCAACAAAAAGTACAATTGATGTGGCCAGTACGGTTTCAACAAACAGTTTGATGTATTTTACCGATCCGGTGAGTGTAGCAGGCAATTGTTTTTCTATCCATTGCCAGATGGGGAACAGCATATCAACCACCAGCAGGCCATACACGACAAAAACGAGATTTATGCCAACCAGGGTTGTTACAATAAAACGGGCCGGCCTGTCGGCATACAAGCCCCACAGCTTTCCGCTTTTTGTGCCCTGCTTGCGGTTTAGTTCTATTGATAATTTATTGGCAGATATAAAAGCTATTTCTATACCGGCAAAAAAACCGATCAGCAGTAGTGAAGCGATAATGGCAATAAAGGCTATCCAATCCATACTATAAAAATAAGAAAGAGTTTTTAAACGGTCTGCATTTGTCATGCTGAGGAACGAAGCCTGTCCGACTAGACATCCAGGCGGGCATCTTAATTATTTAAAAGGAGATTCCTCATGCCTCGGAATGACAAAAATTTCGTTTCTATTGGCTGAGAAAATCAGAAACGATCGCTTCAGCCTCGCTGCAGGCACGCTGCAGGTCATCATTAATAATGAGTTTATTGAACTGGTCTTTGAAGGAAAGCTCATAAGCCGCTTTGTTAATTCTTGCTGCCAGCGATTCGGGAGTTTCTGTGCCGCGCTTTTGGAGGCGGTTCTTCAATTCTTCAACCGAAGGTGGTTCTATAAAAAGGCTGAGGGTATTTTCGGGATATTGTTGTTGAATGTGTATAGCGCCTTTTACATCAATATCCAGAACAGGAACTTTATTGAGGGCCCAAATCCTTTTCAGTTCAGATTTTAAAGTGCCATAATATTTTCCTTCATATACCATTTCCCATTCGGCAAATTCCTTGTGCTGAATTTTTTGTTTAAAATCATTAATATCTATAAAATAATAATCCACACCTTCTTTCTCCATACCCCGTGCATTGCGTGTGGCTGCAGATACTGAAAATTCCAAAACCGGAAAAACTTTCATAAGATGTCTTGTAATGGATGTTTTACCGGCTCCTGATGGTGCAGTAATAATTAATATTTTTTGGTGAATCGAATTCATGTGCAAAGAAACTATTTAATTTTCACTTTCTTAATAGGGTTTAAAATGCAAAACCAGGTTGCTGTTATCAGTGAGGCTTCGTAACACCAGTTCATTTTCGGTTAAAACTTTAATGCTGTAGCTGTTTATATTATTTTTTGATTCGGGAGTACAAACAATGAGCTTATCATCTTCCATCAACTCATATTTACCTTTTACGGTAACCCTGCTTCCTATTGCACATTCGTATCTCATATTGGTTTTAAAGGTCCAGTTTAAAGATTGAAGCAATGTTTGAAGTTGTATTGAATTTGCAGAATCCTGTGGCGATTGAAATTTTGTATTTGGGGGGAAGATATTTTCTACCTGCACACATTCCCATTTTTTGGTGAGCAATAGTACCGTTTTATTCTGGCAGGAAATAAAAAAGCCACTTATTGCCACAATTACAGTAAGCTTGAGGATAAACATGGGGATAAATTTATATGCCGGTTATTTTGCTGATAAATTTTTTGAATGCCGGACTTTTACTGAGATTTTTTCCATTTTTAAATTCGGCAATCAATGAGAGGGAAGTGGAATTATCGAAAATAAAAGCCCGGTTACATTTTTTGATTGCTTCCGGTAATAGTTGAATGCTTCTGTAAAATCTTTGAATTGTTTTTTTCGGGCTTACATTATGCCCACCCTTTTTTATCCGTGATTTTATCCGCTCAAGATTTACCGATGGCTGACTTGTAGTTACAAAGTACAAATAAGTTTTATAATTTAAAGATTCAGCTTTGGCAATAATGTCAACTTTTGACGGGTGAGACATTACGGTTTCAAAAGTAAAACTGATGTTATTTTTTAATAATTGTATTCTTAAAAAATCTGCCAGTAAAGATGCAGTGTATGAGTTGACAAGAACAGGAATAATAACCAAAACATTATTTTTAATTGAAACACCCTTAACAATTTTTGTTTTGAATGAATGAGAACCAATTGTTCCTTTTTCTTTAACAAAATCTATAAATTGTTTGGGCGTTGTTTTAAAACCAAAATCTGTAAAATGAAGAACAGGTTTTTTAAGAAGAGAAGCTTCGATATCATCAGGATTAATATAAAACCCGGTGTTAACAACTGTTTTCAATAACTCCATGAGGGTTGATTTGCCAGAACCATTCGGGCCTGCAATCATACGAAGGCGATGAACCTTATTGCTCATCATTTTGCTTTTTTCAGTGGTTTTATTATTACGGTTCTGCCATCTTTATATTTCTTTACAATTTTCCCATTCTCTTCAATAATAATGGGAAGGTTCAGTGCAAAGTTTTCGTTCCATACCCTTTCTGTAGCTTTTTTAGCTAACTCAATCAGCTCTTTAGTGGTATGCTCCTCTTTAAGTTTTTTCATACTGTAAAGTTAAATTAATAATGCATCAAACCCTTTTAATATCGGCCCCCAAATTTCTTAAACGTTCATCAATGTTTTGATAACCCCTGTCTATCTGTTCAATATTCTGAATGGTGCTTTTACCCTGTGCACTCAATGCAGCTATCAGCAAAGCTACACCGGCACGTATATCAGGGCTGCTCATGGTTATACCACGCAAATGTTGTTCCCGTTCCAGGCCAATAACAACTGCACGGTGAGGATCGCAAAGAATGATCTGTGCACCCATATCTATCAGTTTATCTACAAAAAACAAACGGCTTTCAAACATTTTTTGATGAATGAGTACACTGCCCCTTGCCTGGATTGCAGTTACCAAAACTATACTCAGCAGATCGGGTGTAAAGCCCGGCCAGGGGTGATCGTACACAGTAAGCACGCCGCCATCCATATACTTTTGTATTTCATAAAATTTCTGTGCAGGTATATGAATATCGTCGCCAACAAAGTTCATCTGTATGCCCAGTTGTTGAAATTTTTGCGGGATGATTCCCAAATGTTCAATACCTGCATTTTTAATGGTGATGTCGCTTTGTGTCATAGCTGCCAGGCCGATAAATGAACCTACTTCAATCATATCCGGTAACATCCGGTGTTCGGTTCCGCCTAAATAATCAACACCGTTCACAACAATCATGTTGCTGCCAATACCGCTGATCTTAGCGCCCATGCGGTTAAGCATACGGCAAAGTTGCTGTATGTATGGTTCGCAGGCTGCATTGTAAATGGTGGTTGTGCCCGCAGCCATTGATGCTGCCATTAAAATATTGGCAGTGCCTGTTACGCTGGGTTCATCAAGTAAAATATCAGTTCCTTTAAGCTCTGCAGATTCCAGGTGAAAAAAACCATCATCGGTATGATAGGAAAATTTTGCACCCAGTTTTTCAAAACCAATAATATGTGTATCCAGTCTCCGACGGCCAATTTTATCGCCGCCGGGTTTTGGTATATATGCTTTTTTAAAACGTGCAAGTAAAGGCCCGGCAAGCATTACAGAGCCACGCAGCTTTCCACTTTTTTTATGATACGCTTCGCTGTGCAGGTAATCTACATCCACATCATCGGCCTGAAACGTGCAGGTATCCCGGCTTTGCCGGTTAATTTTTACTTTCATTTCGCTCAGTAATTCAATCAGCAGGTTTACATCAACAATATCAGGTATGTTGGTAATGGTAATTTTTTCGGGGCTTAACAATACCGCCGATATAATTTGCAGCGCCTCGTTCTTGGCACCCTGCGGCGTTATCTCTCCCGAAAGTTTTTTTCCACCCCTTACTTCAAATGATTGCATGCTATATTTTTTATTACACGAATTAAAACGAATTAAAACGAATTACACGAATTTCAACTCCAAAAATAAAAATACCTGACTTTTGGAATCAGGTATTTCTTAATTAATGTAATTCGTTTTAATCCGTGTAATTATTAATACCTCTTTTTAAAATTACGGTTATTATTCCTGTTGTCATTACTACCGCCCCTGTTATCGTTACCGCCCCGGTTATCCCTGCTGCCACCCCTGTTATCTCTGCTGCCGCCGGTACTTCTGTTGTCTCTTCCGCCTACAGTTCTGTTATCTCTGCCACCACTAAAGTTTTTACGGTATCCACCGGCAGGGCGTTTGCCATAATCATCCCTGTCATCACGGGTATAAACCCGGTGCTTAACAAAGGGGCGGTTATTAAATTCCAGTTCGCCCTGTGTCATGCTCGATAACTCGGTTTGAATATTATCATCATGCACCAGTTCTTTATGCCAGTTGCTGTAAGTTAATTTCATGTAGTAGGCAATTGCATTTGCAAAGCCCTGTTTCTTTTCGGGATTTTCTTCTTTTAATGCCTTATCAATTACCACTTCAATATTTTTTCCCAGGTGATTGAATTTTGGATATCTTTTTGGATAACGCAAACGTTCTGGCTTGGCCTTTAAGGTTTCACGTGTGGGGATAGGATAGGGGCTTTCCACATCCAGCGTAAAATCGCTGATGAGGAAAAGGTGGTCCCATAATTTGTGGCGAAAATCCTCAACGTTTTTTAAATGCGGATTTAAAAACCCCATCAATTCAATTACAGCATAGGCATTGCGCTGTCTTTCTTCTTTGTCTTCAATAGTTAACAGGTATTCAACCATTTTTTGAATATGTCTGCCATATTCTCTCATGATCAAAAAATTCCTGGTAGTATTGTACTCCATGTTTTCGGTGTTTAGCATATTGCGAAGTTAAGTTAAACGGTTGAAAAGTTTGTCAACCTGTATAAAGGAAAATTCAGGTAAAATACGCTGTTTAAGGGTTGGCAACCTTGCAAACAGGCTATTTTATTAAAAGTATTTTATCCGGCACCAGTTGTAAGCCACTAAAATGCCTGCAGTATTTGCTGCCAGGTCGAATATATCAAAACTGCGGCCGGGGATAAAAAATTTTTGAATTAACTCGGTTGTTAAGCCCCAAATTACAGCCGATATGGCAATTTTTATTGCCCATTTTTTTTTAGCCTGCAGGGGTAAAATCATTTTTTTATGAATGGGGTATATGAACAGAAAAACCAACAAGCCAAAAAGCGCTGCATGTACCCATTTATCAAAGTAAATATCATTGAGCCAGGTTTCAACAGTTGGAATTTTTGATCCCGGTAAACAGATTAATACCAGTATAAGAAAAAACCAGGCAATGCCTGGAATAAATTTTTTAACAGGTGACTCTTTTAATGGAGTTGGCTGGTTATTCATTACGGGTTTATTACTATCCTACCGATGCTGCATAAGCTTCGGCATTCATCAGTTTTTCAATATCTGCCACATCAGTAACAGTCATCTTAACCATCCATCCATCACCATACGGATCGCTGTTTACCAGCTCGGGCTGCCCATCAAGCAAAGGATTTATTTCGGTAATGGTGCCTGCAACCGGTAAAAAAAGATCACTTACCGTTTTAACAGCTTCTACTGTACCAAACACTTCTTCGGCACCAAGTGGTTTTCCTTTTGCATTAATATCGATATAAACAATATCGCCCAGTTCACGTTGTGCAAAATCGGTAACGCCAATGGTTGCTGTACTGCCGTTTAACGAAACCCATTCGTGGTCTTTGGTGTAGCGAAGATTTTCGGGAAAATTCATTTTATTTAATTTGACGTTAAAAGAATCAACTGCAAAATAAGGATTTTAATAAGAATTATTTGATCACTTCTATCTTCATGCGTACATCTCCAATAGGGCGGTCTCCGGGAGCTGTACGAACGGAAGCAATTTTATCAACCACCT